>DASQHY010000166.1:0-14461 GCA_035631855.1 Candidatus Acidiferrales bacterium | reverse complement strand
GGCCGCGTGAAACTCGAACCGAATCCGGAAAATGGATGTTTTGGCTGCGGCGGGGCGAACCAGGAGGGCATGAAGCTCGCGTTTGAGCAGGACGACGAGCGCAAGCGCATCGTCGGCAGATTTCGCATTGGCGAGCGCTACCAGGGCGGCAGGGGTTTCCTGCACGGCGGAATCATCGCCACCCTCCTGGACGAGGCCATGGGCAAGGTCAGCCGTTTCAACAAAGTGCGCGCCGTGACCGCGGAGCTGACCGTGGAGTTCAAGAGCCCCGTCCGCGTCAATGAAGAAATCATCGTGGAGGGCTGGCAAGCGGATCGCAACGGCCGGAGTTTTTTCTACGAAGCGGAGGTTCGCAACGCCGCCGGCGATGTTCTGGCGCGCGGCAGGGGACGCTTTGTGGAGATTGACGCGGAGAAATTCTCGAAGAAATTGCGGGGACAAAAGGTTTGAGAGTCTGAAAAGCCGAGGAGACCCAACATGGACGGCAACAACGTAAACGGAAATGAATGGCGTGTAAAAGTCGGGTTGGCGGAAATGCTGAAAGGCGGCGTCATCATGGACGTCACCAACGCCGAGCAGGCCAAGATTGCCGAGCTGGCCGGCGCCTGCGCGGTGATGGCGCTTGAGCGCGTCCCCTCGGACATCCGCAAAGAAGGCGGCGTGGCGCGCATGGCCATGACCCGGGTGATCCGCGACATCATGAATACGGTGACCATTCCCGTGATGGCCAAGGTGCGCATCGGGCATTTTGTCGAGGCCCAGGTCCTCGAAGCGCTCGAGGTGGACTTCATTGATGAAAGCGAAGTGCTTACCCCGGCCGACGAAGAGAACCACGTGTGGAAGCATGCCTTCCGCGTTCCGTTCGTCTGCGGCGCGCGCAACCTCGGCGAAGCGCTGCGGCGCATTGCGGAGGGCGCGGCGATGATCCGCACCAAGGGCGAAGCCGGCTCGGGAAACGTGGTCGAGGCCGTCCGCCACATGCGCACGATCATGAGCCAGATGAAAAAGCTCACCACCCTGCGCGAGGACGAACTCCTGCATGAGGCGAAAGAACTCGGCGCGCCGCTCGAGTTGGTCCGGCAAGTGGCGCAGGCGGGCAAACTGCCGGTGCCCAATTTCTCGGCGGGAGGGATTGCCACGCCCGCGGACGCCGCGCTGGTCCGGCAATTGGGCGCCGAAGCCGTGTTCGTGGGCTCCGGCATTTTCAAATCAAGCGATCCGGAAAAGCGCGCCAAGGCCATCGTCAAAGCGGCCACCCACTATCAGGACCCCAAGGCCATTCTCGAAGCGAGCGAAGAACTCGGCGAGGCCATGAAGGGGCTCGATGTGCGGCAGTTGGAGGAAAAGGACCTGCTGCAGACGCGCGGCTGGTAGCGAGGCAGGGAGAACAAACAAGCGGAGGAAAACGAAAGTGAAGGTTGGCATCCTGGCGGTGCAGGGAGACTTCGAGGCGCACGGCGAAATGCTGGCGCGCATGGGCGTCGAGCATCGCTTTGTGTTTCGCCCGGCAGACCTCGCGGGATGCAGCGCCCTCATCCTGCCGGGCGGCGAAAGCACCACGCAGCTTCAATTCCTGCAAGAAGAAGGCCTCTTCGAAGGCATCGCGCGGTTTGCGGAGCGGGGCGGGGCGATCTTGGGAACCTGCGCGGGAACGATTTTGCTGGCGCGTGAGGTGCACAATCCCTCGCAGCCGTCTCTAGGCCTGCTGGATATTGACGTAGCGCGGAACGCTTACGGCCGTCAGATCGCCAGCGAAGTGAAGTGGGGCGCCACGAAGCTGAAGAACGAGCCGCTCGAAATGGTCTTCATCCGCGCGCCGATTATCGAACGCGTGGGCCCGGGCGTGGAAGTTCTTGCAGAATCGGAAGGGCATCCGGTGCTGGTGCGCTGCGGGCGCATGATGGCGGCTACGTTTCATCCGGAACTCACCGACGATCCCACAGTGCACGCCGAATTCCTCAAGCTGGCTGATTCTTCGGACACGGCGTACGCGAATCGCGGAGCTACAAGCGAAGTCGTTCCCACCTGAAAGACGTTTTGCCGCAAGCACCCAGCGTGAGCGCGTTGTGACCAAACGGAGTGTTGCCATTGCGCGGAATCAACAAAGATGTGTTGAAGATCATCGCGAAGCAGGTTGGGCAGGGTAATCGAAGCGCCGAGGGCATGAAGCAGATTGCCGAATGGATACGCAGCTCCGGCGGATACCGCTGGGTGGGGGTCTACGAAGTTATAAAATCTGAAATTGGAGTGATCGCCTTTACCGGAACCGAAGCCCCCGCGCATCCACGCTTTCCCGTCACGCAGGGACTGTGCGGAGCGGCCGTAGCATCGAAGTCGACCGTGAACGTGGGAGACGTCAGAAAAGATCCTCGCTGGCTGACCACCTTTGACAGCACTCGCTCAGAAATCATCGTCCCGGTCTTGAGTGCTGGAGGCCGGGTGGCCGGGCTGATTGATGTCGAGAGCGACCGGCTGGACGCGTTTGGAAGGGAAGACACGCAATTCCTCGAAAGCTGCGCCTTTGCACTCCCACCGTTGTTTGCCGCCACACCGAGCAAGGAATAGTTGCCGCGTTCGGCGAGGAGGATTAGTCTGTCGTGTTGGCTCGCCCATGAGTGAATCCAAGCGGAAGCGCGTGAAGGTGCTCTTTGTTTGTCTGGGAAATTCGTGTCGCAGCCCCATGGCGGAGGCGATTGCGCGTCACACCGCGGCGGACGTCCTGGAAGCGTCGAGCGCGGGATTAATTGCCCTGGGATTTGTTGCGCGGCCAACGATTCGCGTGCTGCAAGAATTTGGATACCCGGCGGAAGGATTGCGCTCAAAGATGCTCACGCGCGACGCCGTGGATGGCGCGGACCTCCTCATCAACATGAGCGGGCGCCCGGTCGCGCAGCTTGCCAACGGTTCCGCACAGGTAGAGGATTGGGACGTCGGTGATCCTTTTGGCGAGGACCCTGAGGTGTACCGCAAGATCTGCAAGGAAATTGAGGGCCGCGTGGAGGAACTCGCGGCCAGGCTCCGCGGAACGACCGGAGAGAAGCAGCGTTGAAGGGGGAAGAGTGCGGCGGGAGAAGACCAGCGTATCCCAGGAAGATTATTTGAAAGTGATTTGGGAAATGCTCGAAGAAGGGCAAACGCCCATCAGCGCGCGCCTCGCGGAGGAGCTCGATGTGACGCCTCCGGCGGTCACGGCCGCGCTCAAGCGAATGACCCGCGACGATTTCCTGCGCGTGGAGCGTTCGGGGCGCATAGAGCTGACACGAAAGGGTCGCAAGGTGGCGGAGTGGCTCGCCCTGCGTCATCAACTCGCCGAAAAACTGCTCACCGACGTGCTCGGCCTCGACTGGGTAAAAGCGCACGACGAAGCCGAGCGCCTCGAACACGGAATCTCCCCCGAAGTCGAGAAGCTCCTCCTGAAGCGCTTTGGCGCCGGGGGCACCTGCCCGCACGGGGTCCCTCTGCGCGGTGGAATCTCCACGCTGAAAAAGAAGGGCGCCGTGCAGCTGTCCGATCTGCGCGGTGGAGAAAGCGCCGAAGTGCTCTGCGTCTTTGAAAAGGACGCCAAATTCCTGGAATTCCTCGATGGACTGAAGCTCAAGCCTTCCACAAAAGTGCGCGTGCAGCGGCGCGAGTACGACGAAACGATGACGCTTGGCGTTGCCGGCCGCAAAGTCCATCTCGGCAAACCCGCCACCACGCGCATCTGGGTGCGCAGGCTCTCTCCCTGAATTGTCTTGCGTACGGCCGCCCTTCTCCTGTCCTTTTGCGCGCTTGAAATTTCCGCCGCAGGAGAGTAACGTTCCTCTCCGCTTCCCAGACCGGCGTTCGCATTCGACTGCACTTCTCGGGCCGTTCCCTTCGGAGGAATTATGGCGGTGGAGATTCAGGTTCGTGTCAACGGCAAGGCCTATCAACATTCCGTCGAGCCGCGGCTGCTGCTGGTCCATTATCTTCGCGATGTCGTGGGGCTGACCGGCACGCACGTAGGATGTGAGACCTCGCTTTGCGGCGCCTGCACGGTGGTGATGGATGGGAAGACGGTGAAGTCCTGTACGGTGCTGGCGGTCCAGGCCAGCGGCTCCGAGCTCACCACGATCGAAGGTCTGGCCGCACAAAACGGCAATGGTGGCGGGCTGCATCCGGTTCAGGAAGGCTTCTGGGAAAAGCACGGCTTGCAGTGCGGCTATTGCACGCCGGGAATGATTTTGTCGTCCGTGCAGCTCCTGAAAGACAATCCCAACCCCAGCGAAGCCGAGATTCGGCACGCGCTCGCTGGCAACCTCTGCCGCTGCACGGGATATCAGCACATCGTCGAAGCCGTCCAATACGCATCCAAGAAAACCAAAGCGCGAAAGACACGGTGAGTTAGGCCCGGACAGCGCTGGCAACTTTCCTCGGAGGGATTCCATGGCAGCACCGACGGGATACATCGGCAGGCCGCTCAAGCGCAAGGAAGATCCGCGCCTGATTCAGGGCATCGGACATTACGTGGACGATTTGCGCCTCCCGGAAATGCACCATGTGGTTTTTGTGCGCAGCCCGCACGCGCATGCGCGCATTCGTTCGGTGGATGTCAGCAAGGCTCGGTCTGCCCCCGGCGTCGTGCTGGCCCTGACCGGGAAAGACGTCAAGGGCGTGGTCGGGCCGATTCCGTGCGCCGCCGTGATTCCCGACATGAAGCAGGCCACGCGGCCAGTGCTGGCCGTGGACAAGGTGCGGTTCGTTGGTGAGGCGGTGGCCATGATCGTGGGCACCGATCGCTACGCGGTGCGCGATGCCGCAGACCTGGTGGAGGTGGAATACGATCCGCTCACGGCCGTGGTGAATCCCGAGAAAGCCATCGCCAACGGCTCTCCCGTTCTTTTCGAACAGTACAAGGACAACATTGCCTACCGCTGGGAGCTCGAAGGCGGCGACCTGAAGAAAGCGTTTGCCGAGGCGGACAAGATCGTCAAGGAGCGCCTTATCAACCAGCGGCTCATCCCGGTGGCCATGGAGCCGCGCGGCGTGCTTGCAAACTACCAGCCGGGAGAAAAGCAGCTCACAGTATGGTCCTCCACGCAGATTCCCCATCTGCTCCGCACCCAGATAGCCGCCATGCTGGGCGCGCCGGAGCACTCCGTGCATGTGATTACCCCGGAAGTGGGCGGCGGATTCGGCAGCAAGCTCAACGTGTACCCCGAGGAAGCGCTGGTGGCCTACGCGGCCATGCAATTGGGCAAGCCGGTGAAGTGGATCGAGACGCGCCGCGAAAACTTTCAAACCACGATTCACGGGCGCGACCAGATTGACGATATTGAAGTCGCGGTCAAGAAAGACGGCACCATCCTCGGCCTGCGCGTGAAGGTCATCGCGGATCTGGGGGCCTACTACCAATTGCTCACCCCGCTGATCCCCACGCTCACCGGCCTCATGATGTGCGGGTGCTACAAAATCCCCGCGGCGCGCATGGAAATCATCGGCGCGCTCACCAACAAAATGTCCACCGACGCCTACCGCGGCGCGGGCCGCCCCGAGGCCACTTATTTGATCGAACGCGCGCTCGACCTCGTCGCGGCCGAACTCCAACTGGATCCTGCCGCGGTCCGCCGGAAGAATTTCCCCCAGCCGAGCGAATTTCCTTACGCCACGCCCACCGGTGTGATCTACGACAGCGCGGACTACCAGACCTGCCTCGATATCGCGCTCAAGAAATCGGATTACAAGAAGCTTCGGCAGGAGCAAGCGGCGGCGCGCAAGCAGGGCCGCCTGATGGGCATCGGGCTTTCCACCTACGTCGAGATTTGCGCCATGGGACCGTCGAGCGCCATGCCCGCAGGCGGCTGGGAAAGCGCCACGGTGCGCGTCGAGCCCACCGGCATGGTGAATATCTTCACCGGCTCGTCGCCGCACGGGCAAGGCCAGGAGACCAGCTTCGCGCAAATCGGCGCCGACGTGCTGGGTGTCGAGCCGGACGACGTGCTGGTGACGCACGGCGATACCACCGCCGTTCCCTACGGGATTGGGACGTTTGGCAGCCGCGCCACCGCCGTGGGAGGTACCGCTGCCTACAAGGCGCTCGTCAAGGTGCGCGACAAACTCGCACAAATTGCCGGGTTCCTCATGAAAGAGGAGCCCGAGAAGCTCGTTTTCGCCGGCAAGAAAATCTTCGTGAAGGGCAACACGAAAAAGTCCATGACGTTTGGTGAAGCCGTCGGCGCGGCCTACTCCGCCAAGTCGTTGCCGCCGGGCGTCGAACCGGGCGTGGAAGCCACCACATTTTTCGAGCCGACAAATTTTACATTTCCGTTCGGCGCGCACGTGTGCGTTGTCGAGATTGACCCGGAAACCGGCGACGTCAAGCTGAAGAAATATCTCGCCGTGGATGATTGCGGCAACGTGATCAATCCTCTGCTGGTGGACGGCCAGGTTCACGGCGGCATCGTGCAGTCGGTAGGCCAGGTTCTTTTCGAGGAGGCCGTGTACGACGAGCAGGGTCAGCTCATCACCGGCGAACTCATGGACTATGCCATCCCGCGCGCCGCAGATATGCCGTGGATGGAGACGGACCGCACGGTAACGCCTTCGCCGGTGAATCCGCTCGGCGTAAAAGGCGTCGGCGAAGCGGGCACCATCGGCGCAGCACCTGCACTGTGCAACGCCGTGGTGGATGCGCTCTCCCACCTCGGCGTGCGCAATATCGATCTCCCGGTGAAGCGCGAGCGTATCTGGAGACTCCTGCAAAAATCAGCGCCCACGGCTTCGAGGAGGGCACGATGATTCCCGCGCCGTTCGAATACGTTGTTCCCAAGACGCTGGAAGACGCTGTGCGCCTGCTCGAACGCCACGGCGACGAGGCCAAAGTCCTCGCCGGCGGCCATAGCTTGCTTCCGCTGATGAAGCTGCGCCTGGCGCAGCCCAGATATGTGATTGACATCGGACGGCTGCGCAGCTTGAGTTACATCCGCGAAGAAAGCGGCAAGATCGCCATCGGCGCGCTGACCACCCATGCGGAAATCGAATCGTCTGCGTTGATTCGCTCGAAGTGCCCGCTGCTCGCGGAGACCGCCGCGGAAATCGGCGATGTCCAGGTGCGCAACCGCGGCACCATTGGCGGAAGTCTTGCTCACGCGGACCCCGCCGCGGATTATCCGGCGGCGATCCTGGCGCTCGATGCCGAAATCGTCGCCGCCAGTGCCGCCGGTGCGCGGACCATAGCTGCGCGAGACTTCTTCGTGGACATGCTCACGACGGCGCTGAGGCCCGGCGAAGTGCTGAGCCAGGTGCGCATTCCCGTCCAACCCCCGCGCATCGGCACGGCCTATTGCAAGCTGCACCAGCCGGCCTCGGGCTTCGCCATCGTGGGAATCGCCGTGCGGCTGGCGCTCGGTGATGGAAAAATCGAAGACGCCAGGGTCGGCGTTACCGGTCTTGGGCCAAAGGCTTTTCGCCTCGACGCGGTAGAGACCGCGCTGCGCGGGAAGAAACCCTCGTCCGCCCTTTTCGCTGAAGCCGCGCGGCAGGCCGAAGGAGAAACCGAGCCGTTGTCGGACATTCACGCCTCGGCGGAATATCGCGCGGAGATGGCCAAGGTTTTCACGCGCCGCGCTCTGGAGAAAGCCTTCTCGAGAGCCACCAGCGGTCCTGCGTCTTCGAAGGGAAAATCTTCCGGCGCGGGCGCTGCGAAAAAGCCCCCGGCAGGAAAGTCTGGGAAAAAAGCAAAGGGAAAGAGGAAGTGAAGATTGCCGGGACGGCGCTCCTGCCAGGAACTCCGGAGCAGGCCTGGGAACTGCTGAACGACCCGCAGCGCCTGGCCAAGTTGCTCCCGGGATGCGAAAGGCTCGAACCGGACGGGCCGGATCGTTATAAAGCCGTCATTAAGTTTGCTCTGGCTGCGGTCTCGGGAACCTACTCGGGTTCCGTTCAGCTTTCCGAAAAAAAACCACCGCATTCGCTCCGCATGAAGATCGAAGGGAAAGGCTTGCCCGGATTCGTCAATGGATCCGGTGAATTGCACCTGGCGGCAAGAAACAATCAGACCGAAGTGACGTACACTGGCGAAGCACAGGTCGGCGGCGTGATTGCTTCGGTAGGGCAGCGCATGCTCGAAGGCGCCAGCCGCAAGATCATTCACGAATTCTTTGACCGCGCCGCAAAATTGCTGCAATCGTGAACCGTCCAGCCTTGGTGTGCTTGGTGACGCCGCAGGCCGTTTTGGAATACACTCTCTCAACGGTTCCTGGGATGTCCAATGGAAACGACTCATCTCTTAAAGCAGGAAATCAACCAAACGCTGGATTCCCTGCACGACTTCGCGAAATGGAAGTTGATTGTTACCTCGGCGCTCGCCGGGGCCGCCCTCGGATTAAACAAGGACACCAGCCGGGTCCCTCCCTATTGGCTGCTGCTCTTCATCCCTTACGTTTGTGCCTACGTGGACCTGAACTGCTACCAGTACCTCATCCGCATTACCGCGATCGCGCGATGGCTTCGAGAGCACGGCGAGGAAGATAAACATCTGAAATCGTACGAGCGGTTGTGCGAACAGCTTCGCGTAAAGTACGGGATCTTCAATCTCGGCCAGTACGCCGGAGTCGGTGCAAGTCTCACCATCTCCATTCTGGCTCCGGCGATTGCCGTCCACCAATTCGCCGGAGAAAAACGCTATGTGGGCGTCTCTTTTTGGGCGTTCGGAATCGCTCTCATCATTGCTTTGTGGTTGTACTTCCGGAGCAAGAACAAGGACGCCAGCACCGGAGAAATAGCCGCCAGATAAAGACAAAGATAAGATGTGCGCATGTTGAGCGCTTTGCGCTACTACTGGACCGCGGCGAAGGGATACCGGCTGAAGCCGTGGAAGAGCCCCTATTTGCGATGGAGGATGGAGACTTTCTACGGGAAAGACGCGAAGGAACTCGGCCGCAAGCAGTTCTTCCGGCTTCTGTGGCGCGACCGCGCCCTGTTTCGCCGTTTTCTGCGCTGGGCAGAGGAGCGCCGCAGAGCCCAGCGCTCCACCCGCGTTTAGGTTGCCGCAGAGTCTCCGTGACCGCACTATTTGAAAGCCAGACCGTGCGGTCGCGCCGGGCCCGTCTTGAATGCCGTGTTGAAATCCAAATGGAATTCCGGGTCCAGAGTGAGTCTGTCCTTCGTGACTCTCGCGACGTGGATTTTGTGGTCTCCCTCCGCATGCACCTTCCCGAAGGAATCTTCGTTGAGGAAATAGTCGGAAACCACCAGCCTGCGTTCGTCCCTGGTCATTCGCAGGTAATGCGGGCCGGCGTTGGGACCGAGATCCAGGACGCTGAGGACCCTCGGCGCCGACGGTTCGGAAGTGTCAAACATCACCACTTTCCCGGCCTGGTTCATGGTGATGAATAAACGCCGGCCGTCGCGCGTCATCCGCATCAGTTGTGGCCAGCCTCCTTTGGCAATCGTGCCGAAGTCGAAGACCGGCGTTGCCTTCCCACCGGCCGTGTCCACGAGATAGAGCTTGTCATCGAGCATTCCGGCGGTGTAGGCGCGGCCTTCGTGGTCGTGGGGGATGAGCTTAACGTCAATCGTTCCTCCGGCCCCCGGGATGTCCACTGTCCTCAGAATTTCACGCCGTTCCAGGTCCCACACCCGGATGCTGCCCCGCAAATCCAGTCCGCCCGCCACCGCATTCAGCGTGCTGGTCGGACAAATGAAATCGCTGGTCACCATCAAGTTGCGTTCCGGCCGGACGTCGATTCCGTGGGGATTGAAGCCGTCCTCTGGTGGGTTTTTCGGATGCTCGGCAACGACTTTGAGGTCCTCGTTGAATTCCACGACTCGGCCCGGTGCGTGGCCCTGCGGCCCGCCCATCATGGTGACCAGAAAGCCGCCGTTCGAAAGCGGCTCAAAATCGTCGGTGATGGACGAGAGCGGAGGAGTTACCGAGGAAATAAACTTGGCCTCGGCAGGTTCCGAAACATCGAAGAAAAACACCTCTGGCTGTCCTTTCAGCACGCTCAACAGTCCGCCCGCGGCCAGAACCTTTCCGTCTGCCGAGAGCCCCACGTGGTGCGGCTCGTTGCCCGACCCCCCCGGGCCGGGAAGCGGCACGGTCTTGATCACCTCGCCGTAGCGTTCGGAGTGTTCGTCGAAGTTGATCACCGCAAGGAAGTCGGGATTGCTCCGCGCCTGGTCGCCGGCCCAAATGAACATATACTTTTCCTCGCCCGGCCGTTTGCCCCGCTCCGATTCCTCACTGTCCTGCGCTCCCGGTCCCGTCCCGAAAACCCGCGGTGTCCCGGACAGCAGAAGAGATGCACAGAGAATTGCTCCCAGAACTACTCCAGCCCCTGCGTACCGCCCAAATCGAATCATTTTCTTTCTCCTGTGAAAAGCATTAGTCACTTCTTCAGAGCGCAGAATACGGGGCAAGAGGCGCCGAAGTCCTTGCAGAAAGCTAGGATTTTCCTTACAAATAGCTTATCGCAAGGCTTTCCTGCGAGACCGTGGCCCATCGACGCTACCAATTCGGTGAATTCCGTCTTGATGCCGCCGGCAAAGTGTTGTTTCGCGGTGAGAAACGTATCCCGTTAACGCCAAAGGTGATGGACACGCTCCTGCTGCTGGTCGAAAGCAGCGGGAACGTTGTGGACAAAGACGAACTGATGAAGCGGGTGTGGCCGGACACCTTTGTCGAAGAGATCAGCCTGACACGGAATATTTCTGTTCTGCGCAAAGTTCTGGGCGACGGCGACGAAGGGCGTGAATTCATTGAGACCATTCCAAAGCGCGGCTACCGCTTCGTCGCACCCGTCAAGGGGCCCGCCGCGCTTGAGTCTACTTCGATCACAGACAGAGTCATGTTGGCGGTTCTGCCCATCGAGAATCTCGGACGTAGCACCAAGCATGATTACTTCAGCGATGGTCTCACGGAGGAAATGATTACGCATCTTGCCCGTTTGAATCCGCAGCGCCTGGGAGTCATTGCCCGGACTTCGGCCATGCAATACCGCTCCACAGGGAAGAGCATTCAGGAGATCGGCCGCGAGTTGGGTGTGTCCTACATACTCGAAGGAAGCGTCCGGCGGGCGGGCCACCGCCTGCGCATCACGGCCCAGCTCATCCAGGTCCGCGACGAGTCGCACCTCTGGGCTGAGAGCTACGAGCGCAGGCTGGGCGACATTCTGGCGGTTCAAGACGACGTGGCCCGGGCGGTCGCCAAGGAGATCAGAATCAAGCTGGCGCCGCAGGACCGCCCGGCGGTCGCGAGCTCCGTCAATCCCCAAGCCTACGAGGCCTATCTGAAGGGGCGCTATTTGCTCAACAGAAGGACAGTGGAGGCATTGCAGAAGAGCGTACAGTGCTTCGAAAGAGCCATCCAGCATGACGCAAAGTACCCTGTGGCATACGCAGGATTGGCTGATTCTTACCTGACCCTGCTTGATGTGGGACACCTTCCGACCAGCGAGGCCACCAAACAGGCAAAAGAGGCTGCGGGCAGAGCGCTGCGGGCGGACGACACGCTCGCAGAGGCTCACTGCTCCTTGGGGCACGCTCATTTTCACGACTTCAATTGGTCAGGAGCCGGCAGAGAATTCAGCCGGGCTATTGAACTCAATCCGAACTATGCCAATACGCACTACTATTACTGCAATTATTTGGTCGCCGTCGGCCGGAACGACGAAGCCGTGGCCGAAGCAGAATGGGCGCAGGCGCTTGATCCAATGTCGCTCCCGGCCGGAACCAACCTCTCAAACGCGCTCTATTTTGCGGGGCGCTATGAAGAGGCAGCCACGCAGGCGCTGAAGGTTCTTGACATGGACTCAACCTTTTACAGGGCGCAGCAGGATCTTGGCCGGGCCTACGAGCAACAAGGTAAATATCCGCAGGCCATCGCAGCGTTCCGCAAGGCTGTAGCATCTTCCGGGCGGGACTCACTATTCCTGGCGGAACTTGCCTACGCTAATGCAGTGGCAGGGAAGCAGAGGGAGGCGCTGAAGCTGCTGCAGGAACTGAAAAAGGCTTCCAAAAAGAAATACGTGTCACCCTACACTCTCGCTGTGGTGTCTACAGGTCTAGGAAACAGGAGCGAGGCATTTTCCTGGCTGGCAAAGGCATTCAAGGTGCGCGATGGCGCGCTGCCGTTCGTGAAAGCGAATCCAAGGTTGGCTCCTCTGCGCTCGGACCCGCGTTTCCAGCGACTGCTTCGCCGCCTGAACCTCGCGTCTTAAAAAACTTCGCGGACTACTGGACCTGCTTCCGAGCCGCGACCATCCACTCGGCAGTCGGCGCGCGCAGGAATCGGAGCCGGTTGCGCACCGAGCTTGCGCGGGCCGCATCACCGGATTTCTCCAGGGCCAGCGCCTGCTGACGCACGGCCAGCGGGCTTTGCGGGTTGTTTGAAAATTCCGCGGCCGCCTCGGGGAACATACCGCGCGCAAAGAGCACGTAGCCCTGCGCGGTGTGGGAGTTTGCCTCGATGGCCTGATCGCGGTGGTGCGCGGCCATGGTCTGAAGTTGCCGGGCAACCGCGGCGGCAGCGTCCTGTTTTCCCGCCGCCACCAAAATCCGCACGCGTTCATTCAGTGCGGCGGAGAGCTGGACCCGGCGGTCCGCTTCCATCATCTCGTGTTCGGGACGCCCCAGGAAAGCAATGGCACGATCAAGAATTGGGAGTTCCGCGTCAGGGTTTTCGGCAAGCAGGGCGCGCGTCAACTTGATTTCAGCCAATGCGTACGCGTCCCTGGAGGTCTGTTCGAGCGTCTCCAGTTCCTTGTCAAAAGCCGCACGGTTTCCTTCGCGGCAGAACACCAACGCCTTCTGCACGCGGATGTGACCGAGCTCCCGCGGCGCGTCGGTCAGCTTGAGCGCCTTGTCGTACTCTTCCCGCGCACGGGAGAAATTGCCCATCATCGCCGAGGTATCTCCCAGGCCAAGTTGGGAAGTGTAAAAGTGCGGATCAATGGCAAGCGCATGAGCATAGTGCTCGAGCGACGCGACGTCGTCGCCCGCGTACCGCGAGATCTCCCCGAAGGAGTCCTCCGGATTCGGCTGCTTGGGCAGGACGGCGACATAGTGCTTCATCGCCGCGGCCGCCTCTTCCGGATGGCCCTCGCTCACGTAGGTGTAGCCCAGCATGTTCAGCGCGGCAGGGAAGTCGGGGTCCTGCGAAATCACCTGCTTCAGCAACTCTTTCGAGCGGTCAAAACTCTGCTGGAAATAGAGCCATTCCCCGGCCAGATAGATAATGTGCGTTTCGTTTGGATAACGCGCCAGAAGGTCGTTCATGGCGGCGATGGCCGGAAGAATGTCTCCTTCCTGGAGCCCGGTCATCCAGCGGATCAGAAGCTGTTCATCGGCCGCGGCGCGAGGCGCGAGTTCCTTGGCCTTGCGCAGGGCCTGCGGCAGCGGCTGTTGACGCCGCGCGATGAAGGAGAGCACCGCGTACGCCAGCGCAAACTCCGGGTCTTTCTCCGTAGCCTTGCGGGCATTGGCGATGGCCTCATCGGCCAGAGCGTTTTCATACTGGAACAGGGCGGTCTCCACGAGCTTCCTTGCTTCGGGTGAGCGCGTGGTGATGGGGAAGGAATGAAAGATGGAAACTTCCGGCGTGGCGTGATTGCCCGGTAGCCCTTCCGCAGAGAGCCCCGGCGCGACCGCCGCCGCGACGGCCAGGACCATGCAGAATTTCACAGCCAGAACGATTCGACGGCATCTCATTTTGCAAGCGGCTCCCAGAAAGAGAATTTCAGTAAGGAATGACCCTGCTTGAAACCGTAGCACCGGGGAGATGTTGGACACAACCGTGCGATTTTGCGCTTGTGCTTCCCAGGCACCCTTCAGATACTTCACGTAGAAGAAGGGGGAAATCTCGCGATGTGGTCGGGATTCTCGGCGAAAGCCGGCACGCGACTCTTTGTTCTGTGGGCCCTCCTGTTTGGCAGCGCCTTTGCGGTTTCGGCCAAGAACCTTGCCGTGGTGACTCCCGCGGCCAGCAGAGTGGACAGCGTGACGCTTGCGGAGCTCGCGAAGCTCGCCAAGGGCACGACGAAAACCTGGCCGGACGGAAAGAACTTCACGCTCGTCTTGAAAGACCCTGATTCGGACGATATGCGCGTGGTTGTTCAGAAGCTGTTCGGAATGTCCTCGGCGGAATTGAGGCAACTCGCCGCCAAGCTGAACGATTCCCAGCCGGGCCATTCCTACATTCGTTTTGTCTCCAGTGATGCCGAAGTGCTGCAAGCCGTGCAAGGGAACCCCGGCGCCGTCGGCATCGTGGACGTGTACTCGATTACCAGCGCCGTCAAAGTGATTCGCGTGGACGGCAAACTGCCCTTCGATCCCGGGTACGTCTTCAAAGCCAACTAATTGGGCACAACGGACGTCGGAAGTCTGAGGTCGGAAGTCTGACTGAAGGAGCGACCCTGACTGTCGAGATGGTTATGCCCAGCAGCTGTTAGCGGACGAGGGGGGGGGGGGGGGGGGGGGGGGGGGGGGGGGGGGGGGGGGG
>DASQHY010000165.1:0-37126 GCA_035631855.1 Candidatus Acidiferrales bacterium | reverse complement strand
GTGGAAGGGCCATCGCTCAACGGATAAAAGGTACGCCGGGGATAACAGGCTGATCTAAGCCAAGAGTTCACATCGACGCTTAGGTTTGGCACCTCGATGTCGGCTCATCGCATCCTGGGGCTGTAGAAGGTCCCAAGGGTTGGGCTGTTCGCCCATTAAAGCGGTACGTGAGCTGGGTTCAGAACGTCGCGAGACAGTTCGGTCCCTATCTGGTGTGGGCGCAGGAGACTTGAGAGGAGTTGTCCCTAGTACGAGAGGACCGGGATGAACAGACCTCTTGTGTACGGGCTGTCCCGCCAGGGGCATCGCCCGGTAGCGAAGTCTGGAAGAGATAAATGCTGAATGCATCTAAGCATGAAGCTCGCCTCGAGATAAGGTCTCCCAAGGTGGCTGCGGCCACCTAAGAAGGGCGGTCGAAGACTACGACCTTGATAGGCGGGAGGTGGAAGCACAGCAATGTGTGGAGCTGACCCGTACTAATCGCCCGTTCGGCTTGACCATAAAACTTTCCCAAAGCGTCATTCCCATTTGGAGTGGCGACGCAAGGCTCAAGCTCAGCAGGAGTTGCAGCGTACCAGCCTATTCGGTTGAATCTTCAAGGCGCGTAGCTTTTGCGCCGCGAAGTACGGCTTTCCTGGTGGCCACACCGCGGGGGTCACACCCGTTCCCATCCCGAACACGGAAGTTAAGCCCCGCAGGGCCGATGATACTGCACGGGTAACTGTGTGGGAACGTAGGTCGCCGCCAGGATTAATTTTTGCAGGGCCTCGATCGCAAGGTCGAGGCCCTTTGTTTTTGTGGAGCCCAGACGCGGAGACACAGAGAGGGACACTATGACGATCGAAAAAATCAAGATCGCAACTTTGCTGGCAGTTCTTGCGCTGCAGGCCGTCGCGCCTCGTGCGCAGGTGCGCGCCGAATCGCCTGTGGCGCGCGAGGTTAGGGGAATGCTGCGGCAATTTCTGGACGATGCTGCGCAGGGAAACCGCGCAGGCTTTGAGCGTTTCTTCGCCGATGACGTGATCTACACGCGTTCCACGGGGGTGGTCATGGGCAAGCCCGAACTGCTGAAGAACGTCGAGAATCTGAAGCCCACCGACCAGAGCAAGACGACCTACGCGGCCGAAGATGCCACCGTTCACGAGTACGGCGATACGGCCGTGGTGGCCTTCCGGCTGGCTGCCCGCACCGAACATAAGGACGGCAAGACGGAGACCAATTATTTCCGCAATACCGGAACCTTTCTCCGCCGGAACGGCCGCTGGCAGGTTATCGCCTGGCAGGCCACCAAGATCCCCGAGAGCAACACTGGAAAATAGCTTCACCTGGGTTTCCGGGGTGCATGCTGCACTTTGGAATCATGGACTTCCGGGCAGGTAGTATTTTGCATTCCTCCTCTGATAGAATCCGCGTATTGCCGATGGCCTCGCTGGAGGCTTTTGGGGGCAAAGCGAAAAACGGCTTTGTGCAGTCGGCAAACCCAGCCACGTTCACCGAAGCCGGAAAGAAGAGTGCCCAAACCGCAGGCGCCGTTATCAGAAGACAGTGAAATCACGTCTTGCTCGATTCGCCGGGTAGTCCGGGCTTTCCTCTTGGACAATCTCGGCGTGGGTGTCCAGACAGAGTCGCGCCGATTTACGCGGGCGCGAAAGCAGGGGCGACATGAACGAATCATGGAAACAGTGGGAAGGGCAGGTGGTGGGCGGAGAATTCCCCCTGCGCCAGTATTTGGGCGGTTCGGACCACAGCGCCGTGTATCTGACTGAAGCGGGCGGCCCTACACCCCAAAAGGCAACCATCAAGCTTATTGCGGCGGACCCGGGGACGGCCGAACTTCAAATCTCGCGGTGGAACCTCGCTCTAAAACTCTCTCATCCTCACTTGTTGCGGATCTTGCACTTGGGACGCTGCCAACTGGGCGGGACGGATCTGCTGTACCTGGTGATGGAATATGCGGACGAGGACCTTTCCCAGCTTCTTCCCTACCGGGCGCTCGCGCCTTCGGAAGCACGCGAGATGCTCGTGCCGGTTTTGAACGCACTCGGCTACATCCACGCCCAGGGATTTGTCCACGGGCGAATGAAACCTGCAAACATCCTGGCGCGGGAGGATCAAATCAGAATCTCGAGCGACAGCCTCTACCATCTGGACGAGTGGGGCGGCCGGTTGGTGAAGCCGGGCCTCTACGACCCACCCGAAGCCGCCAGCGGAGGCATTACGCCTGTCGGCGATGTATGGTCCCTGGGGATGATCCTGGCCGAAGCCCTCACGCAGCGTCTGCCCGCGTGGGAAAAGGCGGGCCAAGCGGATCCGGCCCTTCCGGATACGCTTCCCGAGCCGTTCCTGGAAATTGTGCGGCAGTGCTTGCGCCGCGACCCCCGACAGCGCCCGGCGGTCGCTGAAATTGCGGCGCGCCTTCAGCCGGCGCCCGCCGTGCGTCCCGCGCCTGTCGTACCCGCGCCTGTGGTTCGCGCGCGGACCATTCCTGCGCCGGTCAAGAAGACCCCGGCCCCGCCGCGCCCTCCAGCCACGCTACCCAGTCAGCCCGGGATCGGTTCTCGCACGGTGGTTGTTGGAGTGGTGGGTGTGTTCCTGGTGCTGGTAACGGTTTTCGGATGGACGAAGCTCTTCCAGCGTCGCGCGGAGCTCCAGCGGCCCGCTTCCGCCGCATCCGAACCATCGCCCGAGGACACGACCGCTCCGTTGAAGGCGCAACCCAAGGCCGCGCCGGGAGCGAAAAGGACGGCGCAGCAGTCGGCAAAGAATCTCGCCACTGAAAAACCGTCTCCCGTTCGCACCGCTCCCTCGCCCGCCGCTCTAAAGTCCGAGACGCCGCGCACACCCTCTGAGGGTTTTACTCCGGGCGAAATCCTCGAACAAGTCTTGCCCGCAGTCTCCCAAAAAGCCACGGATACGATTCACGGAACGGTCCGAGTCAGCGTGAGAGTTCGCGTGGATCCCGCAGGCAATGTGGCGGGGGTGGACTTCGATTCCCCCGGCCCGAGCAGGTATTTTGCCGATCAGGCGCTGACCGCTGCGCGGCGCTGGGAATTCGTGCCCGCGAAAGTGAATGGGCAGTATGTTTCGACCGAGTGGGTCCTGCGTTTCCACTATACGCAGGCGGGAACGAAAGTCTTTCCGGTGCAAGCATCTCCCTAGCTGCCGCGAACTCCTCCGCCATCCTTCCGGGGACTGAATTCGCGCAGGCCGCGCCAGTGTGATTGCGGGTTATTTGCGAGTGGGGCCGTGGTGTTGCTCTTGCGGCGGAGCCGAGCCCGCCGGAGGACGCTTCATGCCATACAGAGCGCGGTCCGCTGCCGACAAGAGTTTTTCGGTGGCCTCGCCATCCTCGGGGAATATGGCAGTGCCGACGCTCACGGAGATAGGCGGGCTTTCTCCATCGGAAGCGATGCGTTCGCGGATTCTAGCCGCAATCTGCCGGGCCTGCCCCGAACCGGTTTCGGGAAGCACCACAGCAAACTCGTCGCCCCCGTATCGCGCCGGCGTATCAACCTGCCGGCAATGGGCTCGCAGAACGTTGGCTAACCTGCACAACGCCCGGCTGCCCACCAAGTGACCGTACGTGTCGTTGATCTTCTTCAGCCCATCGAGATCCAGCAACATGACTGCGAAGGGCCGTCTGGTTCGGTCAAAGCGCTTAATCTCTGCTTCGACGGTATCCATCAGCTTGCGGTAATTGACGAGACCGGTCAGCGAATCGGTCGTCGCTAACCGCCGGATCTCATCTTCAGCTTGCTTGCGCGCCGTGATGTCCACAATCGCGCTCAAGACCAGAAGCCCTTCCTCCGTTTCGATGGGGTTAAGCCCAATCTCGACGGGAAATTCGCTGCCATCCTTCCGCACAGCATAGAGGTCGCGACCCGCGCCCATCGGTCTGGCTTGAGGGTGGGCAGAAAAACCGGCGCGGTGTTCTGGATGCGCACCGCGGAACCGCTCGGGAACCAGCACGTCGACCGATTGCCCCACCAGTTCTTCCCGCCCACGGCCAAACATCCTGATCGCCGGAGAGTTCACCAAGACAATTTTGCCTTGCGGGTCAACCATCACCATGGCGTTCGGAGCTGACTCGACAGCGCGCCCAAATCTTTCCGCCACCCGCTTTCGTTCCGCGACCGCGGCGGCCAAGACCAGTCCCATGACGGCGAGGATCGCCAAGAACAGTTGCAGGATAAGAAGGGATTCGTTTTTCGTTTTTGCCACGAAGGGTCCGAAGCCTTGCAGCGTTCCCCCAATGGCGATCGCGGCGAGAGCCAGAGTCGCGGTGGCCGCCTCCCGGCGTCCGAATCGGAACGCTGCCCAGATCAGCAGAGGAATGCACATATACTCCAGCGGGTAGTTCTTTGCAGCGGAAGGAAGCAGCCCGCCGAAGACGACCCGCCCGGTCAGAAACAGAGCGGTCAGCAAACCGCCAAATTCAAGCAGGCGAACCAGGTTCCACCGTACCCGCCAGTCTGAAATCCACAGAAGCAGAAACGGTGCAACCAGCACATTCCCTACGGCGTCACCCAGCCACCACGTGACCCAGATGGAAGAGTAGTCCGCCCACTTCGCGAATCCGCCCAGCAAGAGAATTGTGACCCCCATCGTGGGGCTGACCGTGGTGCTGAGCATTCCTGCAAGAGTCGCAAACTTGAAGATGTTGAGCGGATTGGAGAAGGCGTTCCGACCGCCTGCAAACCGGGTCACAAGGTAAGCGCCGAGAACTCCTTCGAGAGTGTTTCCGGCCGCGATTCCGATGGACGTCAGCACGGAACCTGCCGTAGTTATGTTGGCGAGGAAAGCACCGACCAGAACCCCCGGCCATACGCGAACGCCAAGTATGAGGAAAGCCGCGAGGGTGATTCCAGTGGGTGCCCAGACGGGTGTGGCGCTGGGGTGGACAAAGGCAAGTTTGAGGCCCAGCTTTGCAGCGGCAAAGTAGACCACCGCGAGGACGGCGACTGTGGCTAAATCACCACGTTTTTTGCCCATGGCGGTTACTCGTTTCGTCGTCGAGTACTCATCATAAAGGCTAACAATTTAACTTTGCACATATTTGCGTCTTCGTTTGATGCCAATGAGTAAATTTGGACCACAAGGCAGGGGTCGAACTGACCTTCTGGCCAGACGGTCGCCCACTCGAATGCGCTGCGCCATACTCGTGCACGCAAATCGCTCCATGAGAACTCTCGGATGAGGCTTGCCAAACTCCTCGACCGCTTGGAGAAGTTCTACGGCAAGCCCAAGCGTCCCCACCCAACGGACCCTTATGAGATGGTGCTGCACAGGATTTGCGGGTACCCGCAATCCGACGCTTTGTGCGCCAAGGGCTTTCAGGCGCTACGGAAAGAGATCGGCCTGCGGCCAGAGGAAATTCTGGCTGCGCCGTGGGCAAAACTCGCGGAGGCGATGCGTCACGGAGGAATCGTTCCCGAGTTGCGGGCGCAGCGGCTTCTGGAAATCGCCGCGCGCGTGCAAGGCGAATTTGGAGGCAACCTGCAGGCGGTGCTGAAAAAGCCGCTGCCGGAAGCGAGGAAGGCGCTGAAGAGTTTTCCCACCATCGGGGATTCCGGCGCGGACAAGATACTTCTGTTTACCAAGACGAGCGCTGTGGCGGCGGTGCCGTCCAACTCCGTTCACGTGCCGCTGCGCCTGATGCTCGGCGAGGAAAAGAAAAACTACGCAGCCAACTACCGCGCCGCACAGGAGGCCATACGCGCGGAGCTGCCCCAAGAGTGCGGGGCACAACTTCGCGCCTACCTTCTGCTCAAGCAGCACGGGCAGGAAATATGCAAGAGCGCGCGGCCGCGGTGCGAGCAATGCCCCGTTTCCTCCGACTGCGCGTACTTCCGGGTGCACGAGGCTGCGCGTCCCTGACGCTGCCTCCGAATCGTCATCTCGTGCGAGCTTTGACAAAAAAAAATGCTCGCCGTATCTTCCGCCTGGTGCTAGTCTCCGCTCTGAACCCGGGACAACGGAACACAAATACTGCGCGCACAGCGGCGCGGGGAGGAACCTTTCATGCCCATGAAGAAAATCATCGGAGCCATCGTGGCGGGCTTTGTTCTCCTGGTGGCGGGGCGTTACCTGATTCACAGCGTGCTGCTAAAGAGCGCTTACATGCAAAGCAGCGACGTGTGGCGAACGACGCAAGCCATGATGCACCGCCTTTGGGTCGCGCAACTCGCCAACTTTATCCTCGCGGCTGCGGCAGTGCTGATTTACATTCGCGGAGTCGAGCAAAAACCGTGGCTGGGCCAGGGCATCCGTTTCGGCATTTTACTGGCGCTGGCGACGGCGGTACCGCAATCGTTGACCGAGTACTTCGTCTATCCGATTCACCACGAACTCGCGGTCCATTGGATCATCACCGAAGGCGGCTTAGCCGTGCTCCTCGGGATCGTGATCGCGGCGATCTGCCAGCAAAAATCTGCCTCTGCTTAGAATTCGAACGCTCGGGGCCGCGAAAACAGCCCGATTCGCTCAGTTCCGATCCCCGGGGTGGTAGGTCTTTTCCGTGTGCGCCCTTATATCGGACAGGGCGAAATAGGCGGGCTTGAATTCCTGCTTCGCGTAAATCTCCGATTGGTCGAAATAATGGGGAGACGACGGGTCGGAGTTCTCACCGAACACGAGGATGGAGCGCGCGTTCACTTCCGGGCCGAAGTCAACCACGCTGATGAAAGAATGGCCCGCGACGCCATAACGACGCTTCAGGTCCTTCTCCGGCCGCGCGTAGAAATTGAATACAATGCCGACGTCGCCCGGAGCGCCGGCAATCGGCAGGCTTTTCAGGTCATCGCGAAAAGGTTCCTCGCCGCCGGACTGCCGGCGCTCGAGGCGGTTGAGTTCGCCCCAGGCTACCTGCCACTTCCCAAACTTGCTGGTCAGGTCGTCGAGCACCTGCTCGAGCGACTGTACGGGTTCCTGCTTGGTTTTCTCAGGCCGTACGACCGCCGTGCCGTATTGCTTTTCGTGCCATAGCATGTACAGGGTCATGGGAACGGAGTCGATGCGGCTGACGTGGTCCCAATTCTGGAGTTCAGCGACGGCATCGGCAGCTTTTGCGCTGTGCGTCTTTTCCCAGGACTTCACCAGTTCGGGGATTTCGGTTTCGGCCTGGATCACGTAGGTATCGAAGCCGGCCTTGGCCCAATCGTCGAAGGTGAATTTTTCTTTGTTCCAGAGGATGCGGCGCGAGATGCGCGCCCGCGCGGTGTCCCCCTCGCCCACCATGTATTTCGGGTACGCGTTCGGATCCGGGTTGTCGAAAAGAGTGGTGGCAAAGGGAGTGGAGTTGCAATTCTGCACGAAGCCGGACTTGGGGTTGGTGACCTGGGGAAGCTCGTTGAAGGAGTGATAGCCGTGCCACTCCGTCTCCGGGGTGCTGCCATCCACCGGTTTTGACCAGTCGAATTGTAGCGAGCGCCGGGGAACCGCGCCGTTGTAAACGTAGAAAATGTTGCCCTGGCGATCGGCATAGACGGCATTGAACATGGGCACGGCAACGGCCGACATGGCCTTCTTGAACTCCTCCAGATTGCGGGACCGGGCCATCGCATACCACTCCTCGAGTTGCCCGCCTTCCTCGAATTGGGCCATCCTCACCGCGAGCCACTTGCCGTTGCGCTTGGCCACCACCGGCCCGTGGTGCGTTTTGCGGAAAATGAGCTTCCGCTCCGTCGTGCCGGTGTCTGTCTTGATTCTGACCGTGTCGGTCCATTCCGTGGCACGGCGGTAACCGCCGTCATACCGGTACGCCAGCGGTTCGCCGGGCTTGTCGAAGGTCTCCTCCCAAACATCCACGATGTCCGGAGCATTCACCGTGTGGCTCCATCCCAAGAATTCGTTGTGGCCGATGGTGGGAAGCGGAGAGCCGAAGAAGGAAGCGCCGGACATGTCCAAACCTTCCTCACTGTGCACCTGGCCTTCGTACCATTGGCCGGTGCCGAAGAACGGCTGGTGCGGGTTGATGAACAGCAACGCGTGGCCGGAGACGCTCTTGGCCGGATTGATGGCCCACATGTTCGAGCCTTGCGATTCTGCGAACGCCTTGAAGTCGTCCGCCATTGCGGTACCGGAGACGTTCCGAGACGAGTCGAAGAGAGTCGCGCTGGAACCTTGCGATTCCAGCACGGTCTTGATCTCGTCGGTTTTGATTCCGCTTCGCCGGAAAATGAACTGGTAATAAAGCGCGTAGCGGTTGAACGCCAGCAGGTACCACGGCTCGAACCTGGTGAGGAGACGAGGCTTCACCTGGGGGTTCTGTTTCAAGAAATAGTTCAGCCCATCGGCCGTGGCGTCCAGCAGTTCTTTGGTGCGGGGCAAAGCGCGTTCGTATTCCGCTTTTGCAAGCCGGGGAATCTCCAGGGCGCGGACCAGTTCGTCGTCTTCCAGCGTCTTCGCGCCGTACACTTCCGAAGCGCGCCCCAGCGCGCGAAGGTAGCTGTCTTCGATCTGCCAGAAGTTATCCTCGGCCTGAGCATAGATGTAGCCAAAGGCGCAACTGGCGTCGGTAGGCCCAAAAACATGCGGGACGCCGTAATTGTCCCGGTAGATGGTGATGGATTTGGCGGTCTCGTCGGGATGGGCGGCGCGGAGCCAGACCGGTGAGAGGCATAAGAAAGCACTGGCAAGCAGCAAACGGCGGCAATTCATGGCAGGAGAGTTTACCAGATTCCGGCTATGAATCTTGCGGGGGGCAGAATTTTTAGGCGTTGCTGCGGCGCGCAGAGTTCGTGAGCCCTTATCTAAGATGCTACGTTGTTAGGGAACAAGGAGTCTTGTTGCCGGACAGTTTTGATGATAGCGTCCGATATGAATACGGATTGATTCATACCGCCCGCGTAGGGCTGGCACGTCAGCGATCCCCGCACTGTTCATTCCTTATTATCGGGCACCGGATACCTTTCGTACTTTTTCCTTTGTCCTCATGCCAAATATCTCAGTCGAGCAGGTTCGAACGCGCGTCCGGGATTTCTGGGACATCTGGACGAGCAAGGCCGCGGGCAAGTTGGAGGGGCTCTATTTTCCCACGGCGACCGTCTTTTCCGGCACTGCCAAACGCACGGAGCCGGCCAGGCTCGCGGTGACGAGAAGAATACGGCAATTCTTCGGCCCGGAGGTTTCGATGCAAGTGGAGGTGAGTTTCGTTGACGTTCAACTCGTCGAAAACATCGCGATTGCCTCCTACACGTACCATTTTCGGGGGAACAGGAAGAAGAGCGACGGCAGCACGGTGGAAAT
The DNA here is from genome assembly GCA_035631855.1 of Candidatus Acidiferrales bacterium. Lineage (GTDB taxonomy): Bacteria > Acidobacteriota > Terriglobia > Acidiferrales > UBA7541 > DASQHY01. Next base: position 27,880 of record DASQHY010000165.1, on the reverse strand, counting down.
GAATGCCCTCTACGGCCGCGTCACCCAGGTTTTTCAGCTCGACGAGCGGGGCGAATTGCGGATCTTCCACGAACATTTCAGCAACGGCGAACCCCCGAAGGTGGAAAAGAATTCATCCAAGGACGAACTCCGCTTTGGTTAGGGGTTAAGACAGCGGCGCTTTTGTATGGTCCGGCCATTATGGAAACCATTTCTCCCGAGCAGGTTCGTGCAGAAGTGCAGAAGTATTGGAACGCCTTCTCCAGCAAATCGAAGGAGAAGTTCGCGGGTATGTTTGAGCCGGGTGCGATCGTCTTCGTGGCCGACACGCGCCGCAATGAGCCCGCGCGCCTGATGGTAGAACGCCGAGCGCGCGAATACTTCGTCCCGCAGGCTTCCCCGAAGACGGAACTGCGCGAGATTGAGGTGCAGATGGCCGGGCCGGAAGTGGCCATCGCCACATATGGCTACCGTTTTTACGGAACTCGGGTCATCAACGGCGTTCTCTATGACGTCGACATGTCCTTTGGACGCGCAACGCAAATCTTTCATCGCGATGAGACCGGACAGTTGCGCATCGTGCACGAACATCTGAGCTCCGCCACGGCCGCCCTGCCCAGGAAGCGCGACGAAACCGCCTAGCTTCTCCTTTTTGCCGGAATCTGCAACTCAAAAGCTCAGTCCCAGAAAAGCATCCTGTTCTCGAAGTCGAATGCCACTCGCCTCGCTCCCAGCACGCGCGGTCCTAGCAGACCGTCAAAGCCTGCAGGCTCACGCGGCGCATCGTCAATAACAGAAACCCTAACGTGCGAGCCGCGCCAGTCCCCGACTTGCACCTCTGGCAACTCGATTGTGCGAACCCTTGATTCCAGACCAACGCCTACAACCCGGGTTCCCGTATCCTTCAGGTCTGCCAACCCGTCCATCCGCTTGCCGTACAGCAGCAGAGTGCTGAAGCCCGTGTCCACTTGCAGACGCAGTTTCCTGCCCAGCACGGTTGAGTCAATCACGGCGAAGCGCGAGCCGGGCGCAAGCAATGCGCCATGTGGCATCGCCGCGTGAGCACCGAACGTCAGCACACGCGCGTGATAGTCAATAACGAAGCTTGTCCGGTGGAGCACGTCCATCCCGATGAGAAGGTCGGGACGAACCCCGATCTCATGAGCGAGGGCCGACAAGTCTGCGGCGATTCCCTCTAGCTTTTCTACTTTGACCGGGCCAATGTGGATGTCCGGTATGGAGACCCCTGGAACGTTAGCGTCTTTGGTTAAGAAGGTGGCCGAGTCCGCCCAAGTTGGGAGCGACAAGCGCTTCACTAAACGCAGGTCGGCGACGGTCTCGCTGACGCCTGTGTCGAGGATTGCGGTGACGTTTTCCTGGTTGCCGACCGAACACTTTGCCACGATGAAATAGCCACGATAGAGCTTGAAGGGGACCGATTCGCCCGCGGCTCCGCACGAGCCGGAAGCTCCCAAAGCGATGAAAACAAGAAGGATTGTGCGCCTCACGGTCCCTCCTGTGCTCGTTGTGCACTAAGCGAAACCTAAGGGGCGCGTGCTGAGGTTGTCCGGTAGGAATGGTCATTTTTGGCGTTAGTTCCGCCGAAAAGGGCACTCCTCACATTTTCCTCAGGATTTTTACGGTACCGGGAGGGGAACAATTGGCGCTATGATGCGGTCTAAATATCAGGAAACGGCATGAATGGATTGATGGAGAAGGACTTCCGGCTGGGCGCCTGGGTTGTCGCACCGAGGCTCAACAGTCTTTCCCGCAACGGCGAGGCCTTTCACGTCGAGCCGAAGGTGATGCAGGTCCTGGTATGTCTGGCCGAGGCGGGCGATGTGGTTTCCAAAGAAAAGTTGATGCGCACCGTCTGGACGGACACCTTCGTCACCGACGATGTCCTTACGCGGTCGATTTCCGAGTTGAGAAAGGTGTTTGAGGACGATCCCAAGCGCCCCCAGTACATCCAAACCATCCCCAAAGGAGGATATCGGCTCCTAGTCCCCGCTGAAGAAGTACGGTCCGGCAACGGAGCCGCCGGTGCAACACCTGCGCCGGACAACGAGGGCGCAACCACTTCTCGGCAAAAAGTTCCGGGCGCAAAACGCGTTGTACTCGTGCCGGTCCTGGTGTCCATCGCTGTCTTGTTGCTGCTCACGTCGCTGGCGCTAAAACGCCTTTCCACAGCCTCGCGGAACCCCGGGGGCCGAGCTATGCTGGCGGTCGTTCCGTTTCAAAACCTTAATAACGACCCTGCGCAAGACTACTTCGCAGACGGGCTTACTGCGGAAATGATTTCGCAACTCGGGCGGTTGCCTTCCGATCGCCTAGGTGTAATCGCTTGGAACTCGATGATGAAGTACAAGGGCGTAAAGAAATCGGAAGATGAAATCGGAGGGGACCTCGGGGCAAATTACGTCCTGGAAGGAACGGTGCGGCGCGCGGGAGACCATGTGAGGATTACCGCGGAGTTAGTAAAGATCGGGGACCGCAGCCACATCTGGGCCAACAGCTACGACGGTGAACTCGGCGATGTCCTTGCCGTCCAGAGCCGGGTGGCGCGGGAGATCGCCTCGGAAATCCAGCTCCGCCTAACGCCAGAACAGCAGGCACGCCTGGGAAACCCGGCTTCGGTGGATCCGGCGGGTTACGATGCCTACTTGAAAGGAAAGGTGGTCATCGCGGACGATGTCAAGGCCGCCACAAACAAAGGAGCCGAGCACCTTCAAAAAGCCATTCAGTTGACTCCGGGTTACGCGCCGCCTTATGTCGGGCTGGCGTCTTATTATCGCGGTCAGGCCAGTCTTGGTTTGATGCCATCCAAAACGGGATATGCAGCCGGGCGGAGCGCCGTTGAAAAGGCGCTGCAAATCGACCCCGATTCTGCTTCTGCGCATCGCGAGCTAGGATGGATTTACTGGCGGAGTGAATGGGATTTTGCCGCAGCCGAAAAGGAATTCCGGAAGGCACTTGAGCTTAATCCGGGTGAAGCGCTCACACACGAAGAGTACAGCCACTACCTAAAAGGGATGGGCCGGTATGACGAGGCCCTGGTGGAGATCAACCGCTGCCTGGAGCTCAACCCACTCGCCTCAGTTTCCCATGCCAACGCCGGAACGCTTCTCGGCCTTATGCACCGTTACGATTCGTCGATGGAACATTTTCGCCGGGCGATCCAACTTGATCCACAACAGCAATATAACCACGAGCGCCTGGGCGCGGCACTGTTGTGGCAGGGGAAGAACCGCGAAGCCATCGGGGAACTTGGACTGGCCGTGCAGTTTTCGAATGGCAACCCCGAAAGAATGGCGTGGCTGGGTTACGCGTATGCCGTGAACGGCCGCAAGAAGGAGGCTCTGGATCTTCTCGAGCAACTCAGGGTTAATCCGGGGCAGAAATACGTGTCGCCATTTCATGTGGCCTTGCTGTTCACCGGCCTGGGGGACAACGAGAGTGCGTTTCGCTGGCTCGAAAAGGCTTACGAGCAGCGCGATGAATGGATGGTCTACCTGAAAATCTATCCCGAATTCTCGAGCCTGCGGTCCGACCCGCGTTTTCAGCAGCTCGTGCGCCGCGTTGGCCTAATCCAATAAGCGCCTGACAGTCCCGACACATGCCAGCCTCGAAACCGCGGAGTCCGTTGGCCATTGACTTCTAAAACAATCTGGCGATTGACTGCGCGCATCGCATACAATCGATACTGTTCTGTCAGCGCCAAATTTGGCGGCGGTTTTTCCCGATGCCTCTGTCATCCCTCATAAGAGAGCTATCGAGGATCCTCCCTTTCTCGTTTGCCTTTTTGTTCTCTTGCCTCCCTGCTGTCTCGGGAGAAGAAGGAACGCTATGTCCGGGGTACCGACAACAGCCTCAGGCGGTCGCGTCCGGCCAGATGAATATCAGCGTAACGGACCAGAACGGCCAACCGCTCTCCTCGGTCCTCCTCGTTCTTCTGCAAGATGACAAGACGATTTCCCTGGAAAGGACCACTCCTTCGGGGATTGCCATCCTCCGGCAGCTTGCTCCGGGGACCTACAGAGTGCTCCTGGAAAAGCAGGGGTTCTACACGGCCACCGTGGCGAAGGCGGAGATCGTAGCCGGGCAGACCCTTCCGGTAGAGGTACGGCTACAGCCGGTTCGCGAATACCGGGAAGAGATCGAGGTGACCGCGCAGCCTTCGCCGATTGACCCGGAACAAAACTCGAACTCGCAATCCATCACGGCCAGCGACATTTCTACGATCCCCTATCCCACCACGCGCGATTACCGCAATGTGCTCCCGTACATTCCGGGAGTGGTTGCCGACAGCAGGGGCCAAATCCATGTGGCCGGCTCCAGCACCCAGCAAATCCAGGACTATCTCGACGGATTCGAAGTGAGCCAGCCGGCGGGAGGGGCATTATCCATTCGCTTGAATCCCGACTCGCTTCGAAAAATTGATCTTCTCAGCAGCAGGTATTCCGCCCAGTTCGGAAAAGGCTCCGGGGGGCTCACCGATCTGGAGGTTCAGGACGGGGACAACCGCTTTCGCGCCAACGCCACCGATTTCATCCCCACCCTTCAGAACGTAAAAGGCATCCACTTCAACAACTGGACGCCGCGGGGATATTTGTCAGGTCCCATCGTTAAGGACAAGCTGTGGTTCGACCTCTCCCACGAAAGCGAGAAGGACCTGAATATTGTCAAAGAGCTTCCCGACGGCGCGGACACCAACCCCGTGTGGCAGACCGCCGACCTGGCCCGCGCCCGGATGAACCTCACGCCGGGCAACGTCGTGACGGCCAGTGCGCTTCTGAACCTGTTCCGCTCCGAGCACTCCGGCCTCACGGCATTTGATCCCGTCTCCGTCTCTTTCAACCAGCGCTCCACGCTTTACATGCTGGCCCTAAAAGATCAACTGACCATTTCCAAGAGCACGCTGCTGGAATTCGGCGCGGCTTACCATCGGACGAACAACTCTCTTTTCCCGCTCGGAAATGCCCCCTATGTCTTCACGCCGAACGGACGCACGGGAAACTATTACCTGACGGACCGCAATTGGTCGGAGCGCACACAGGGGTTCTTGAATTTGTATCCAAACCCGTGGAACTGGCACGGCACACATCAATTCAGCCTGGGCGGACAGGCGGACCGCGTGATTTATTACGGAGATTTCACGCGTGGGCCGTTCGAGTTTGTCGATGCCAGCAACGTATTATTGCGCCAGGTCACGTTCCAGAACGCTCCGCCTTTCAGCCTCAGCACCGTGGAGTCCAGCGCCTACGCGCAGGATCGCTGGTCCGCCTTCCAGCGTCTCATCCTGGAAGCCGGAGGACGCTGGGACCGCGATTCCCTCACGCAGCGAGACCACTTCTCGCCGCGCCTCGCCGCTACGGCGCTTTTGGCCAAAGCCAGCGAGACCAAGCTCACCGCGGGCGTGGGGATCTATTTCGACCGTGCGAACTTAGCCATAGCGAGCCAGTCTGTTCAGGGTTCGCGCACGGACACGTTTCTTTCACCCCTCCCGCGCACGATTCTTGCTTCTTTCCTGGTGGATCCCACTCGCTTGGCGATGCCCCGGTTTGTCAATTGGAGCGCCGGAATCGAACGCCGCTTGCCCGGCAGGTTTTATCTTCGGCTGGATTACTTGAGCCGGCACGGAACCCACGGTTGGGCGTACGAACGCCAGCCCAGCGGCACTTTCCTCCTGGAAAACAACAAGCAGGACCGCTACGACGCGGCGCAGATTACCGTGCGCAAAGATCTGAAGCCCGGTTATCCGCTCCTGTTTTCATACACCCGCTCCAAAGCTCGCTCGAATGAGGTGGTTGATTTTTCCCTCGACGACTTTACGACGGGAACGCAGCTCGGCGGCCCGCTCCTCTGGGATGCTCCGAATCAGATTACTTCGTGGGGCTCGCACCCGCTATTCTGGAAGCTGAAGAAATTTGATTTGGCGTGTTCCCTGCTTTATCACACCGGATTTCCCTTCAGCACCGTGGACGAGTTTGGCCAGCTTGTTTCCGGCCCCGCAGCGCATCGGTTCCCGCGCTTTCTTACGTTGAATCCCGCGGTGGAGCGTAAATTCAATTTCAAGGGCTATCGCTGGGCGGCGCGAATCGGTCTGAACAACATCACCAACAGCCAGAATCCCACCGTGGTGGACAATACGGTCGGCTCGTCGGGCTTCCTCACCTTCTTCGGCCAGGGCCACCGCACCCTCAACGGGCGCATCCGCTTCCTGGGTCGCCAGTAAAAAGTGGGCGCGGCGCCGCGGCTTTCGCTACAATCGCGGCCCAGAATGCGAAGGGCAGGCTTCTGTTTTGCCCGGGAGTGCGCGCAAGGCTTTCCAAGGAGAGCGCCAGTGAGTTTCCAGCAGCGTTTGCAGGAAATCCGCGAAGGCTTTGCGCCGGTGTTCTGGGTGGCCAACGGGACGGAGCTTTTCGAGCGCATGGCTTACTACGGCCAGTCCGCCGTGCTGGCGATCTTTCTTCATGAATCGCTCCATCTTTCTGCGGAGCAGACCGGCCAGTTGCTGGGATATTTCGGATTTGCGGTGTGGATTCTGCCGATCATTGCCGGCAGCCTGGCAGACCGGTTCGGCTTTCGAAAGTCGCTGGCATTTGCGTATCTGGTGCTGACCATCGGGTACTTTCTGATGGGCTCGCTCTCCGCTTCGTGGATGGCCCCGCTGCGGAATACCCTTCCGCTCTACTGGCTGGTTTTCGCGATCTTGATGGTGCCTGCCCTCGGGCCGGGCATCGTGAAGCCATGCGTGGTGGGAACCACAGCGCGGGCGTCGAACGAAACGGTCCGCTCGGTGGGCTACTCCATTTACTACACGATTGTAAATATCGGGGGAACCCTCGGACCGCTCACCGCGAATTTGATCCGAGACCGCCTGGGCCTGGGAAGCGAAGCGGTATTCCGCTTTTCGGCGCTCCTGGTCTTCCTGATGTTTCTCGCGATTCTCTTCTTTTTCAGGGAGCCGGCGCAGTCCGGCGAGAAGCAAGTTCCGAGTGTTCTTGCCGCGATCAAGAACGTGGGCGTAGTCCTCGGGAACCACCGGCTCGTTGTGCCCGCCATTTTCGCGGCCGTCGTGCTTAAGATTCTCGCGGCGGTCTATTCGTTCTCTCCCCCTTGGTGGGCGTGGATCGGGCTTCTGGCGCTGGCCCTGGCGGGTCTGAATCGCTTCATGTGGTTTCTGGTGATTTTCTCGGGGTTTTATTTTGTCTTCTGGCAGCAATACATTGCATTGCCGCTCTACCTTCGCGGGTACGTGGATCCCAACGCCAAGGTGGACCTGTTGCTTTCCATCGACCCCTTTGCCGTCATCTCGCTCCAGATCGTGATCAGCTACGTGACCCGGAAGATTCCCACGTTCCGGGCGATGACCCTGGGGTTGTTCATCGCCAGCACTTCATGGTTGTTCTTACTGGCGGGAAAATCCACCTGGCTGGTTGTCACCGCGCTTGTGGTGCTGGCCCTTGGAGAGATGATGCTCTCGCCGCGCCTCTATGAATACATTTCACGTCTGGCTCCATCAGGCCAGCAAGGCACCTACATGGGGTTTGCATTCTTCCCGGTTGCCATTGGTTATTTCATTGCGGGTCCCTTCGGCGGGTTCCTCGTCCAGCACTACGGCGAAGTGGTGCGCCAGCCTGCGAGAATCTGGTGGGTGATATCCGGCATCGGCTTGGCAGCAACGCTGCTCATGTGGATTTATGACCGCGTGGTCAAGCCGGGTTCCAAGTCGTGAATTCCTGAGAAAGACAACTGCTGATTGGCCAGGTCAGACGCCCAGCGGCAGAATGAGCTCGATCGCGGACTTTCGGTGGGCCCGGGCGGAAACCGTGATCTTCCCTGCGACCGATTGAAAACTCCGCAGCGTGGCCTTGAAGCTGTAAGTGCCGGGGGGAATCCCCGGAATCCAGAAACGTCCGTGTCTATCCGCCACAGCTCCCCAAACTTTCCCGGAAGAATCCTTTCGAATCTCGAAAACGGTTTTCGGCAGCGGGGAACCCGACGGATCCCGGATCACCCCGCGTATACCGCGGACGCGGAAGGGCTGCTCCAGTTCAACGATGATGTGCTCGTCGGGCGACCTGCTGAAACCTTTGTAGGGACCAGAATCGAAACGGTCTTGCGCGCCCAGAGGTTTCGCGCAGCAAATCAGCAAAAAGATGAGGAACAAGAATCGGTTCCGCATGGGCGGGATTCTAACACGCCCCAAAAGTCGGGTCGCAGAGGTCAATTCACCAGGCGGCGGAGTTTGTCGAGCGCTTCGCGGGCAAGCGAGTAGCGCGGCTCGATGCGCAGAGCGGTCTGGAAACACGTGCGGGCCTTTTCGTACATTTCTTTGGCCACGTACGCCCGGCCAAGATTGAAATGCGGAAAGTGGCGGGGCTCGTAGCGCTTGGCTTCGATGGCGTGCTCCAGCCAGGGAATGGCCTCATCATAACGGCGCATTTCGATCAGGTAGGCGCCGATGTCGTTGTAGGGGTTGCCGAATTCCGGGTCCAGCTCGATGGCTTTCTTGCACTGTTCAATGGCCTGTTTCAGCTTGCCTTGAAAGTGGTAGGTCCAGCCGAGAAATGTGTACGCCTCGGCGGTAGGCTGGCTCTTGATGGAGTTTTCGTACAGCTCCGCGGCGCGATCGTAGTCCCCTTCCATCTGCGCCTGATAGGCTTCCTGAAGCAGTTCCCACGCGCGCTGCAGGGTGTCGAGGCCCATTTCAATTCCCAGGATACTCGGCCACGCGGGTGAATCCAACCGCTTCGCGCCGGAGTGTTGCGGGCTGGGCACGGGAGATTTTCGCCATTCCTTTGTTGGCGCTGGAAAATCTCCAGGCAAAACGAGAGAATCATAGAAAGAAACTCCGGTTTGCTCGCTGGAGGAACGGGAAAGGAAGAATGCACGGATGCGCATCTGGAAAATGACTGCACGGTTTCTGCTTGCGTTACCCATCGTGGCCATGGCGGCACGGCTACCGGCCCAAAACGGCCGGGAAGGCACGCCCGTCGCAGGACCTGAGGCGGCGGAAATCGAAAAAGGAAAGACCATCTATGCCAAGCGCTGCGCGATCTGCCATTTTGCCGCGAGCGACGCGAAAAAAGTGGGCCCCGGGCTAAAGGGCCTCTCGAAGCGCCGCAGCTTTACCGACAAAAAGCCGGTCACAGACGAGTCCCTGCGCGCGTGGATCGAAACCGGAGGAAAGAATATGCCCGGATTCAAAGCCATCCTCAATGCCAATCAGGTCCGCGACCTGATTGTGTACCTCAAAACACTCTAACCCTGGCGATGAAAAATTATTCGTAGGTGAGAGGGAGACTGGGGACGCGCCTTTGTGGGTGTGAGACAACCCCCTTCTCGGCAGGCGCGGGTGGCCTCCGTCGCGCGCGTCCCCCAAACTCAAATTGACCGCTGCCCCGAATTAAGTCAGGACCGCGTCCTTAAAGGCCTTGGCGGCGCGCAGGCGCACCACGGTCTTGGCCTTGATCTTGATGGCCTCGCCCGTCTGCGGGTTGCGGCCCATGCGCGCTTTGCGGTGGGCCTTCACCGCGCGGCCGATATTCGGGATGACGAATTTGCCCGCGCCGCCCTTGCATTCTCTTACCGCCAGCTTGAAAAGCTCTTCGAAAAACATCGCTGCGGTCTTCTTTGGCGTGCCGCACTTTTCGGCAACGTGCGCCACGATCTTGGACTTGCTCATCGGCTTTGCCATCTAGATTGTGTCTCCTCGTAGGAAGTGGGTGTTTGCGCCGCGCCAACCCTCAGCAATGCGCTCGGGGACGCGCGCCGCGCACACTATAGCGAAGCCCACAGGTCAACGCAAGTGAAAAAGCGCTAAAAACCCTGAAAAAATGCGGCTTCTGCGGCCCGAGGCTGCCGGAAGCCGCATGAAAAGCGGGTTTTTCCACAGTGGACAGGGCAGGAAAACAACGGAGGCCCCGTTGGGGGGCGCTAGGACGGCGTCACAACTCGGCCAGGCCCTGATAAAACTGGGCGATGGAGCGAATCCCTCCGAAGTAATTCTCCAGGGAGATATGCTCGTCAGGGGCGTGGGCGTTCTCATCCGGCAGGCCAAAGCCCATCAGGACGCACGGAACCTTGAAGGTGTCGTGCATTTGCGTGACGAAGGGGATCGAGCCGCCTTCGCGGATGAACACGGCCTTCTTCCCGAAGCCCTGGTGAAGAGATTCCAGCGCCGTCTTGAAGATGGGGTGCGTGTACGGCGCGGCCCACGGCTTGCCCTTGCTCAGCACCTCCAACTTGCACGTCACCGTCTTCGGCAGCAGACGCCGGATGTGTTTTTCTACCTGCTTGGCGATTTTATCGGGATTCTGGCCGGGCACCAGGCGCGTCGAGAATTTGGCATACCCCGTTGACGGGATGACCGTCTTGGAGCCTTCGCCCATGTACCCACCCCAGATTCCGTTGAGCTCGAGGGTCGGGCGCGTCCACAGGCGCTCGACAATCGTGAAGCCCTTTTCCCCGCAATATCCGGGGGCGCCGACGGTCTTGCGAAAATCTTTTTCCTTCCACGGAAGCGCATTGAGCGCCTTGCGCTCGGCTGCCGAGACCTTGGCCACATCGTCGTAAAAACCGGGAACGGCAACGCGGAAGTTGTTGTCGTGAAGTTTGGCAAAGAGCTCACAAAGAATGGTGAGCGGATTCGGCACGGCCCCGCCGAAAACACCGGAGTGCAAATCCTGCGCCGGTCCGGTCAATTCAATTTGATAATAGTTCAGGCCGCGCAGACCATACGTGATCGAGGGCACGCCGGGGGCCAGCATGGACGTGTCGGAAACAACCAGCGCGTCGGCCTGCAAACGAGTTTTGTTCTTTTGCACGAAGTCCCACAAGCTGACGCTGCCGACTTCCTCTTCCCCTTCAATCATCACCTTCACGTTAATCGGCAGCTTGCCGTTGACATCCCGGAGCGACTCCAGCGCTTTCAGGTGAATGTGCACCTGGCCCTTGTCGTCGGCGGTGCCGCGTCCGTAAAGATTGCCGTTGCGCACGGTGGGCTCGAAAGCCGGCGAAGTCCAGAGCCCGAGCGGCTCGGCGGGCTGGACGTCGTAATGCCCGTAAAAAAGGATGGTGGGCTTCCCGGGCGCGTCGAGCGACTCACCGTAAACCAGAGGGTGCATCCGCGTGGGGGCGATTTCCACGCTCTGCATTCCCGCCCGGCGGAGTTTCTCGGCGACCCACTGCGCGGCGCGCTCAATATCGGGTTTGTGTTCGGTCTTCGTGCTGACGCTCGGAATCCGCAGGAACTCGCAGAGTTCCGCGAGATGCGCGTCGCGCTTCCCTTCGATGTATTCGGTCAGGTTCATCCGGTTCTCTCTCCGCTGGATGTCAGTGGGTACCTTCCATCCGAGACGAGTGCAAGGTCGGCGGCCAGATACGAAGGCGATTCCCTCAAGATTCCTGTGGCGCCCTAGGAGATTCTACGAGGGAGCCTTCCTCCGGGCAAGCGAAACCTGGGCGTCTCACTCCGGGCGTTTTCCGCGCGGGCACACCGCCGGCGAAGAATCGTTGACCGCACCGCCCCCTTGCCCCACTATCCAATCATGATGGCGGAAGGACCATATGCCGCGCCTCGCCGTAGCAGCCGCGTGTTCGTGCGCATCCGTGTGCTTGCGAAAGGAAAGAATCACCACGGCAAAAAATTTCGAGAAACCTGCGAGACCATCGTGGTCAACACCCACGGTGGGCTCCTCTATCTTCAGCAGCCTGTGGACGATGGGTCGCTTCTGGTTCTGACGAATCCCATGACACAGGAAGAGGAAGAGTGCCGCGTCGTCTACCTCAGCGATGCGGGTGACCGGGGCCAGCGTGTGGGCATCGAGTTCCTTTCTCCTTCACCTCATTTCTGGGGCGTGGATTTCAAACCCGCCGCACCTGCGGGGGAAGAACTCGTTCACTGAGTGGTCCGCTCCCAAGAACCTTCCCGTTCCACGGTGAACGATCCGGGCAGAAGCCCCCTAGACGATTGCGCAGGTTCGCGGCATCCCTGTACACTGATTGCGGAGGAGTGGGTGAGTGGTTGAAACCGGCGGTCTTGAAAACCGTTAGACCCGCAAGGGTCTCGAGGGTTCGAATCCCTCCTCCTCCGCCACGCGCCGAATGCCAGGGGCTTTCCTCTTGCCTTCCCGGCATCACCCGCTGTTTATCCTTAAGCAAGTATCGGATTCCTTAAAAACATGTGCCCGCTCGGCGACTCTACACTGGTAAGATAAGCGGACCCTAAAGAGACAATCGGCATGCAAGTCCCCCGGATGACGCGATGGGTCATTGGTATCTGGGTGCTGGTCCTCGGCGCTTATACGCTGGTGTCTTTGCTGCTGAAGCCGGGGCCTTCGCTGACCGCTTTTGGAGATATCGTCCAGTGCCTCGTGCCGCTCCTGGCCAATGCGGGGTTGCTCCTCAACGCGGGCTCGACGAATTGGCGGCGAAATCTTTTTTGGATGCTGCTGGCGCTCGCCAGTACGGCGTGGATGGCGGGGCAATTTGTCTGGACCTATTACGAACTTTACCTGCGCGTTCCCGAGCCGAATCCCTCTCCTGCCGATCTCATCTTTTTTCTGCACGGTGTTCCCGCGATGGCGACTCTGGCGCTCCGGCCGGACAGGGACCAGCCCATCCGTGCGTGGGGCCACGGCTATGTGGACTTCGCACTGTTGCTGCTGTGGTGGCTCTATTTGTATGCGTTTATGGTCCTCCCGTGGGCTGTGGCGGTTTCCGATGTCGCGCGCTACAGCCAAACCTACAATGTGCTGGCCCATAGCCAGAATGTGGTGATTCTGGCAGGGTTTGGCCTGTTCTGGCTGAGGACCAAGGGGCCCTGGCGTGTGGTTTATGCGCATCTGTTCGGAGCCGCGTGCACCTACATGGCAGGTACGCTGGCGCTAAACGTTGCCATGGATCTTGGCAACTACCACACCGGCAGCCTGAACGACATTCCCATGGTTGCATCGTTTCTCTGGTACGGCACCGCCGGCGTGGCGGCATACCGCCTGAAGTTGCATCGGCGCCCCCCCCCGCCGCAGCCTGCAGACGAGACCGCGGATCAGGCCGCAGCGGGTGAAGGAGTTTGGCTCCCGCGGTTGGCCATGGTCGCCATCCTCTCCCTCCCCGTTCTTGCGCTGTGGGCCTTTTGGTTTAGCGGAGCGCTCCTCAAAGTGCGGGAATTCCGGCTGATGGTCTCCCTGGTTTCCTCGATTCCCCTGGGCATATTGATTTTCTTGCGCCAGCACCTGCTGGACAAGGAACGCCTCCGGCTGCTGGAGGAATCCAGGCAATCTGTCCGCGACTTGAAGCAACTGCAAGCGCAAATGGTGCAGTCGGAGAAGCTGGTGTCGCTCGGACAACTGGCTGCCGGGGCCGCTCATGAAATCAACAATCCGCTCACCGCGATCCTGGGTTACGCCGACCTGCTGACGGAAGATGCGGCTGCCGGCGATCCGGGGCGATCGCTGGGGGCGAAGATCCGCGAGCAAGCACGGCGGACCAAGCAACTCGTCACCAGCCTGCTCAGCTTTGCGCGGCAGGTTCCGGCGGAACGCACCCTGCTGGACTTGAACGCCATCGTGACCAACGCCCTGCAGCTCCAGGCTCTGAATCTGCGCAACGATCACATTCGCTTCGAAACTCAATTGGAGACGGTTCTGCCGGGAGTGCGCGGAGACTCCAACCAGCTCCTGCAGGTCTTCTTCAACGTCATCAGCAATGCCATGGATGCGATGGAAGAGTCAGGGGGTGTGCTCACGGTCAAGACCAAGCGCGAGCGCTCGCAGGTGGTGGTTCAGTTCTCGGATACCGGACCGGGCATCCGCGAGCCGCACCGCGTGTTTGACCCGTTCTACACCACCAAGCCCGTCGGGAAAGGGACCGGTTTGGGGTTAAGCATTTGCTACGGCTTGGTCAAGGAGCACGAGGGCGCCATCGCCTGCTACAACCGGCCCGAAGGCGGGGCCACGTTTCGCATCGAACTTCCGGTCGCACTGGCCATCTTTCCACAACGAGAGTCCTCTGTGCCGGCAAAACCCAAGGCTTCGTAGTGAATCTCCGTCGCGTGAATCTCCCTGAGTGCTCGAAGCGATTGCGCTTTTGACGTGGTTCCCTTGCGGAACTCTGCGCCCGGCGGTAAACGCGAAGTGTGCTACATTTTTCGGCGGTCTTCTTTCCTGAGCTTGGGGAGGATCGATGAATACTCCGGCCATCGTGACGGAGAAGCTTTCCAGACGTTTTGGAGATTTGGTGGCGGTGGACCAGATGGATCTGGCAGTGGAGGGAGGCCAGTTCTTCGGTTTCCTGGGCCCCAACGGCGCGGGCAAGTCCACGACGATCAAGATGCTGACTGGATTGCTTGCCCCGAGCTCCGGCCGCATGCGTCTGTTGGGCCTGGATTTTGAGCGCAATCTGCTGGACGTGAAACGCCAGATCGGCGTAGTGCCCGAAGGGCTGGGATTGCTGGAGCGCCTGACCGGCGCCGAGTTTCTGCGCTTCACGGCGCAGATGTACGGTCTGGACCGGCGCACCGCGTCGCAGCGCGCCGCGGAGCTGCTCGATTTCATGCAGCTTGCCGACCGCCCCAAAAGCGTCATTGCCGATTATTCCCACGGCATGCAGAAAAAACTGGCGCTGGCCGCCGCGGTCATTCACGGGCCGAAGATTCTGTTCCTGGATGAGCCTTTTGAAGGTGTGGACGCACTGGCAGCGGGCGCGCTGAAGGCCATGCTCCAGCGCATGACCGCGCGCGGCGTCACCATTTTTCTGACTTCGCACGTCCTGGAGATTGTCGAGCGTCTCTGCAGCCACGTCGCCATTATTCACAAGGGGCGGCTCGTCGCGCAGGGCTCGCTGGAAGAGTTGCGCGCCGGCGTGGCGGCGTCTTCGGCGCTCGCCGGGCCGCACGCGCGCGTGGATGGCGACAAGCTTACCCTCGAGCAGATTTTTGTTTCCATTGTCGGTGAGGAAGGCGGGCGGCGTCCGATGGAGGAGCTGTCGTGGCTGATGTAGTCCGTCCTCCCGGCCTTGCCTCGCAGGTTTTCCTGATCGCGCGGCTGCGCTGGGCCATCTTTCGAAACAGGCTCCGGCAGCGCAACGCCGTGCTCGAACTGATTGGCCTCATCATCAGCGGCGGGCTTTCCGCCGCGTTCATTCTCGGAATCGGCACGGGGGTTGCCGGGGGAGCCTATTATCTTGCGGCGAAGAGCCGCTTCGATCTGCTCGCCTATCTTTTCTGGGGGATTTTTCTCGCCTGGCATCTTTTTCCGGTGATGATGTCCTCCTTCACCATACAGTTTGATTTTCGGAGCCTGCTTCGCTTTCCCTTGACCCTGCGGGCGTTTTATATCCTCAGCCTGGCCTACGGGCTCGCCGATCCGGCCGCCCTGGGGTCGCTGCTGTGGTGTCTGTGTTTGCTGGGCGGGGTTGCGTTTGCCCGGCCCGGACTTTTTCCCGCTGCGCTTTTGGTCGTCGCTGTGTTTGCAGCCATGAACGTGGTCCTCGACCGCATGATCGGGGCGTGGCTCGAACGCCTCCTGGCCCGGCGCCGCGCGCGGGAAGCACTCGTGGCGTTGTTTATCCTGATGATGGTGGGGTTGCAATTCTCGGGAATGATTGGCGAGCGCTTCGGCCCGAGGCTTTTCTCCGGAAGATTCAACCTGTTGTCTTATCTTCGTCCCCTCCCCCCGGGCCTCGCCGGCGCCGGACTTGAGGCAGCGGCCGGAAGCGACCCCGCGATGCTTTTCAGCGCCACCGCAGGAGTCGCCGGCTATGGAGTTCTCTTCGGCTATTTTCTTTGGCGCCGTTTGCGCGCGCAGTATCGCGGCGAAGACCTCAGCGAATCACGCGCCCCGTCGAAGCCTGCTCCGGCGGCACAGCAGGTTGCCGGGGAGGCCGCTGCCATTTCTGCTCTCGCGGCGTGGCTTCCGGGGCCTGTAGCGGCGATGGCCGGGAAAGAGTTGCATTACCTCCTGCGCAACACCATTACCCTGATGAATCTCTTTGTGCCTCCTCTCATCAGCGTATTTCTTGCTTATCAAGTGGGGCACATTTCCCGTTTGGCGGCCCGCTCCGCCCACACGGCCATGCCTTCGGAATTCTTGTTTCCCGGGTTGATTGGTTACATCCTTTTGATCGTGACCGCTCCCGCTTACAACTGTTTTGCCTATGATGGCCGCGGAATCCAGACCTACCTCGTCGCACCGGTGCGGTTCAGCGAGATCCTGCTCGGGAAGAATCTGGCCACGGGTTTGGTGCTGTGCTTCGAGGCGCTCGTGACGGGAACCCTGCTGAGTTTTCTGATCGGCCGGCCGCCCTTTGCCATGCTGATGGCCACGTTGGGCGGAGTGGTCTTTGTGGCCCTCATGCAACTCACCGTGGGAAACCTCACCTCCCTCTATTACCCGCGGCGGCTGGAGTTCGGGCAACTCCGCAACCAGCGCGCCTCGGGGATCACCGTGCTCATTCTGCTGGGAATGCAGATCGGCTTGATCCTGGTTGTTTCCGGAGTGTTTCTTGTGACTCGCTGGCTGGCCGGACTATGGGCCACGTTTGGATTGTTTCTGATGTTGAGCGTGGGCGCCGCAGCGATTTACCGCGCCATCCTCGAAAAGTGCTCCGCCATCGGACTCGCCCAGCGCGAAGTCCTCACCGAAAAGCTCATCCGCTAGTTCGCGCTCCTCGTTAATCGCGAATTGAGGTAGGAGGCGCGCCTGGTGGCCACCCTGGGAACGAAAATACCCTCCCCGAATTCACACAAAATGCTTGACGCTACCCCTAAATTCGGGCTTGACTTTCGTTGCCCGCTGTCGTATAATTACTTTGTTGTTATTGCCAGGAGCCGCTAGGCAGGACCGCCAGAGAACGCCAGCGTAGTTAGGAAAGACCAAAGGAAAAGACGATGCTCGCAAGTTGCTTCGAGATGACGCACAGGGAGGCCTGTGTCTTCCTTCACTTGACTGTATCTTCCCCCTCGAACTGGCGTTTTCGACCCGCAACTCATTTGGATTCACATACTTCCAAAATCTCTCCCCGCAAACTCCTTCGAATCACACTCTTCCAAGAAATCGCGCATCAATATCAAAACAAGGGGCTTCAACTCCCGCAGAATCACACTCTTTCCAGGTGCCGTTCCACAACCCTTTTGAAATCACACACTTTCAAAAGCAGGGGGGTGGGGGGAGGGGGGATACCACCTCGTCAACAGCCGCAAACCTCCGGTTCAGTGCCCAAGCGTTCCAGCCATTCGCCCCTTGCCACAAAGCGGCGGAGGCCGTACCCTTTTGCGGTCATCAAGCGCCGAGCTCCAAGCGCAATTCTGTCTTGCCTGCATTCGTCTGGGTGTGTTGAGGTGGAACTGCCATGAAGCGAGAGACGGCCGGGATCTTGGTATTGGTCTTTCTGGTGGGCCTGGCCACAGTCAGTGTTGCGTTGATCCAGCCCCCTGCAGCGTTGCCCGCCAGCGCGCCACAGACGGAATTTTCCGCCGAGCGCGCCATGGGTTACTTGAGTCTCTTCGCCCAGAAGCCGCACCCCATGGGCACTCCCGAACACGATCGCGTGCGCGATTATTTGATGGGCGAGCTGATTCGTCTGGGGATGAATCCGGAGTTGCAAACCGCGACGGGATACGTCCAGAAGTTTGCCGTGGCAGGTTCGGTGCAAAACATCGTCGCCAGGATGAAGGGAACCGGTGGCGCAAGCGCCGCAGTGATGCTCGTTGCGCACTACGATTCCGTGGCGGCGGGACCCGGCGCGGGCGATGACGGTTCCGGCGTGGCCACGCTGCTTGAGACGTTGCATGCGCTGCGGGCCGGCCCGCCGCTCAAGAACGACGTCATCTTTTTGATTACCGACGGCGAGGAAGACGGCTTGCTCGGCGCTGCTGCGTTTATGGACCAGCATCCCTGGGCCAAGGATGTGCGCCTCGCGCTGAATTTCGAGGCGCGCGGCAATGCGGGCGTTTCCCAGATGTTCGAGACCAGCGCGGAAAACGGTCAACTGGTCCGCGAGTTGGCCGCCGCCGCACCGCGTGCCTCCGGCTCATCGCTCACCTACGAGGTCTACAAGTACCTTCCCAACGACACGGACATGACCGTGTTCAAGCAGCACGGCGTTGCGGGATTGAACTTCGCTTTCATCGGGCACTGGGAGGCCTACCACACCCCGCTCGACAATCCCGCGGATCTCGATCGCGGAAGCTTGCAGCAGCACGGCTCCTACGCGCTGGCGCTGGCGCGCCGCTTCGGCAATCGCGACCTTGGCAATTTGCGCGCCCCCGATGAAATCTATTTTTCCATCCCCGGTGTCTGGTTCGTTCGTTATCCCGCATCGCTGGCGCTTCCCTTGACTGCCGGCGCGTTGGTGCTGTTCCTGCTCATCTCCGCTGGGATGGTTCGCGCCCAGGTCACCACGTGGCTGCAAATGCTTTTTGGGTTTCTCGCCTTCTTGTTGAGCCTCATCGTCTCCGCAGCGGCAGGATTCGGGTTTGCCCGCGGTGTGGCGTGGCTGCACCTGAGATGGCTTCCCGAAGGCAATGTGATCACCAGCGGCATTTACGTGCTGAGCTTGGTGGCATTTCTCGTGGCCGTATGCTCGGGGCTCTACAACCTGCTGCGGAAAAAACTCTCGGCCGAGGCGCTGTCCCTCGGAGCACTGGCCGGCTGGGTGATTCTAGCGGGGCTCACCGTGGGGTACCTCCGCGGAGGAAATTACTTGTTCCTTTGGCCGCTGGCTGGCGGACTGATTTCGCTGCTCGCCGGACGGCAATTCTGGAAGACCGAGGCGGCCTCGTGGTTTTGGGTCGTGCTGGCCTGCCTGTTGGAGGCGCCGATTATTCTGGTTCTTGCCCCGCAAACTCACGGTTTCTGGGTGGCGCTCGGGTTGACCGTTCCCGGAGCAGTAGCCGTTGCAACCATGATGGGTTTGGGCCTCGCCGCACTGTCCCCACAAATGGAATTGATTGCGGGACTCAAGCGCGCGACCCTGCCGCTCGGAGCGCTGCTGGTTGGCGCGGCACTGTTGGCCCTGGGAGCGGCGACGGTTCGCTATTCCGAGGAACATCCCAAGCCCAGCATCCAGGCGTACGCGCTCGATGCCGACGCGGGCAAAGCGCTGTGGGCCAACTCCGCCAGACGAGTGGATTCCTGGATTGCGCAATACGTCACCAGCGCCCCGCAGCGCGGCCCCTTGAAAGGTTTCTTCCCCGACTGGCTGCCCATCGAATTCCTGAACCACGAGGCGCCGGCGGTCAACCTGGAGCCGCCGACGGCGGCACTTTTGGAAAGCGCCGCGGAACCTTTTACACGCGCGGTTTCATTGCGCGTGTCGTCGCCGCGCCATGCGCGAGTCCTCTCGTTGAGCGCGCCGGAAAACGAAGTTCTGGAAGCCTGGGTGAACGGGTTGCACAGCGAAGCACCCTGGGTTTCCCGCTGGAACCCTGGAGGCAAATGGCACTTGGAGTACGCCAACGTTCCCGAGGCCGGCTTCGAATTGAAATTGAGAGTGAAGGGCGCAGGGCCGGTGAAGCTGGTCCTGGTGGACCGTTCCATTGGCCTCCCGGAAATCCCCGGGCATCCGTTCGCGCCGCGTTCCGGGGCGATGATGCCGCAGCATTCGGGCGACCAGACATTGGTCCGCCGCACGATGATTTTTTAAAAGGAATGTTCGGAGAATCCGTGAGTTGCCCGATTTGCTCGAAGCGCAAACCGCAACGCTACTGCCCGGCCAAGATGGACACCATCTGCGCGGTCTGTTGCGGCACCGAGCGCGAGGTCACCATTGACTGTACGCCGGATTGTCCTTATCTCGCGGCGGCCCATCGCTATGAGGAAGAGCATCGCAAGCCGATCGATCCTGCCAGCATTCCCTTTGCAGACGCGCATTTCCCGCGCACGGCGATTGACGACCATGAAAATGTCGTCGTCGGGATCGGACTCGCCATTCTGAAGTTTGCGGCGGTGCATCCCGACCTGAACGATTCGCAGGCATTGCACGCTTTGCAAGCGCTCGCCGAAACCACGCGCACCCTCACCAGCGGCATCTACTTTGAACGGCCCCCGGACGCGCCGTTGTCCCGCGCGCTGTACGATGAGCTGGCCAAATCCCTTGCGGAAATAAGGCAGCGCGAGGCGGAGCGCGCCGGGTTTCCCACCGTGAAGGACTCGGAAGTTTTTTATGTTCTCGTGTTTCTCTTGCGCATAGGAACGCAGGCAACCAACGGCCGCCCGCGGTCCCGCATGTTCCTCGAATTCTTGCGCAGCCAGTATCCCGCAGAGCCGGAAGTTGCCCGCGAGCAACCCCGCATCATCGTTCCTTAGAACCATGCTCAATGGAACCGAGAATTTATCCGGCAGCGCAGGAGCGCACCGGCTCATGGGAAACGGCAGCAGGGGTGCGTTCCGCGTTGAGCGTCAGCGCAAGTTGCGGTGAACTATAGACGCGCGCGTCCGGACCATAAGGCTTCGCGCCGAGATGATACTTCGCGCGGATCCTCCTGACGCGCTCTGTGATTTCGGCGCGGTATTCTTCCGGCGCGTAGCCGGACCGCACAAACCATTTACGATACTGCTTCAGAAGCTTGGGGAATTTCTCCTCGAGGAACGGGAAGAACTGTTTCTGCGAAGATGGCATCAGAAACAGCGCGCCGCCAATGAACCACTCCGCCCCGGCATCGCGGGCCGCCCGCGCCAGCGCATCGAGATCGCCCTCTCGATCGGTGAGCACCGGGAGAATGGGCGAGGCGAACACTCCGGTAGGAATGCCGGCTTCGCGCAGGGCCTTCACGGCCGCCAGACGCAGGTCCGGCCGCGGCGCGCGCGGCTCGAGCAACCGCGCCAGTCGCGTGCGGAGCGTAGTGACGGTGATATTGACGAACAGAGAAGAACGCGCAGTGATTCGGTTCAGCAATTCCATGTCGCGCACAATCCGGTCGGATTTCGTGGTGATGGAAACGCTCAACCCTTCGCGCTGCGCGATTTGCTCGAGAATCGCGCGCGTGGCGCCAAATTCGCGCTCTGCCGGCTGGTAAGGATCGGTGGCCGTGCCAATCGCAATGTGCGGGGGAGACTGAGGATCTGGTTTCGAGGGCCGCGTGGAGTAACGATGGTCAAGATCCCAACTCACCAGCGGCCCGGCATTCTGCTTGATGAAGATCTTGTTGTCGAATTCGCCGCCGTCGAGTTCCATGTATTCGTGCGTGTAGCGGGCATAGCAATAGCGGCAGGCAAATTCACAGCCGCGATAGGGATTGATGGTCCATTCGAACGGAACGCGCTCGGAATCGCAGTGATTGAGGATCGAGCGCACCGGCAGCAGAAAATATTCCGGGCGTTGGTCAGAACCGCGCCGCGTAGGTGCGAGCGGAGAAACAGCAGCGAGGCGGGCGATGCCGACGAGCTCGACCGCGGTTTTCCGGTGCCGGCGTTGTATGCTCCCCGTGGGAGAGGGGAGCACCGGCAACGGCTCAATGGTGCTGGCCGTGGGGCGTCCGGAAACTTCGCGATCGTGGCCGGGAGTGCCCGGGGCGACGGGCAGGGCCGATGGCTCGGTGTCCCGCTGTTCCGGGACGGAGGGGAATAGGGAGGGAAATGCAGACTTCGCGCGACGCCGCCGGGGGGCTATCCCGACGGGATCCGAACGAACTGTGGGAGCAGTGAGCATGGCCCGCCTCGCAAACGAGGGAGAATTATATTCGCTTTTTGTTCGCCATGTCAAGCATTATTTTCGCTTTTGATTCGCCCGGGCACTGGTGCATCTCTCGAAGTTTACAGCTTCTTTCTACGCGACTCCCAGTGGTCCAAGTAAGCCCTGACAACACGACGGGAGATTTCGGAGCGGTCCGCTTTTTCGGGGAGAGACGACCGCCGACTCGCCGCCAGGGCTGCTTGTTCCATCTCTCGGGCGAGTTGCTCGATTTCGTTTAGCTTAAACTTGCCATGGCGAATCGCAACCAGAAAACCTGCATCGGGTCTCGGCAAAGTGATATGGCCACGTTCCATCAACTCACGCCCCTCGCCGTAAAGGCGGATCAGGTGCATGGCAAACTTGGTGTCGTAGCCATACTTTTCGGCAAGCTTAGTTCGATTGACGTCGCGGGATTTCTTGTTCAGAAGCTGGCGAAGTTGATCGTTGGCAAATCCCAAGAATGCCTCAATGTGCGATTTGGCAAGAAACGGAACGGGATCGGACGCGAAGGCCTCCCAAACTGGTGATTTCCATTCCGCCTTCGCAAACAGGAAATGCAGCACGGAGGGATTACCCTTTGCAGCGAGGAGCGCGCATTTGCGCAGGGAATAGAGGCATACGTCCACATCGTGAGGCTCATTGCCGCCCGGTTTTCCCCCTGTTGTAAAGACGAAGTGCTCGTATGGATCGAGGCCGATCGCGCGTTCCGGAGGTTCGATGAACACGCCGTACCAATCGGTGTCATCGCGTCCTTGAAGTTTCGCTCCATGAAGCTGCGAGCCACCGATGAATGTCATGACCAGATCATCGGGATAAGGAAAACCGTACTGAGCAAAGCGCTGCATCAGACGTGGTCATCAATTCTGACGCAGTCTTGTATACGATTGCAAACCGTGAAATATGCGGGGAATCGCGCTGTGTTAGAATGAAGACAGATTCCAGGCCCGTAGCTCAGTTGGTTAGAGCGCCACCTTGACACGGTGGAGGTCTGCGGTTCGAGCCCGCACGGGCCTACCATTCGCCCCGAGTTCTCCAATGGCGACGCTTTTCGTTCTTCAGAGCCAGACCACGAGTCACTTCTACATCGGTTCGACAAACGATCTGCGCAGGCGTCTGGATGAACATGCGAGAGGCCATTGCCGCGCCACACGCGGGCGCGGGCCCTGGAGTCTCGTCTACCAAGAGGAATGGAGCACGCTCGCGGAAGCACGCCGCCGCGAAATTGGAAATCAAGCGCTGGAAGTCGTCGAAAATGATTCAAGCCCTAGTCCACGGATCAGTTGGTTAGAGCGGGCCGACCGGGTCGGCCAGGTCTGCGGTTCGAGCCCGCACGGGCCTACCATTTCAAGTCGGCGCTCCATTTCTTCTACGTGAATGCCCTGCGCATCCGTTTAGAACGTCGCTCACTATAAACCCTTCATTGACTTGGCCGATGTCGTCGCTATACCTTCTCTCGAGAACCTCGTCAAGGAGCACCGTATGAGAGCAACAGTCATTGCCGCTGCATGCTTAATTCTGCTGGCAAACGCCTCGGCACAACACGAGAAACGGGCGAGGTCTGCGATGCCATCAGGGAAGGCGGTGCTCGAAGCATACGTCTCGGCATGGAATCGGCATGACTTCGCAGCGCTTGACAAGTTGCTGACGCGGGACGCTGTTCACGAGGACCTTGCTCAAGGCGTCCACGCCCAGGGGATTGCCCAAATCAAGGACTTCATGCGAGAAGAGATCCAGGGTGAGCCAGATCTCAACTGGCACCTAACCGCAGTCTTTGACGCAAGCCCGTCGGTGGCCGCTGAGTGGACTTGGACCGGCACGTTTACAGGTGAGGGCCCAACCGGGCAAGTGAAAGCCCAACGAATTTCGGGGCGCGGTGCTTCCATCGTCGTCATCGAGAATGGTCGCATCAAGCGGTTTACCGATTATTACGACCTCGCCAGCTTTTTCCCGAAGCGGGCTGGTTCAGCCACTACGAGTAAGATAGATCGCCCATTACAGGAGGCGGCAAGCGGGCCCAGCGATGAGAAAGCACTGCTCGAAATCGGTCACGCATGGGGTGAGGCGGAACAGAAGCAAGATGCCGCCACGCTGAACAGGATTCTGGACGAGAGCTTCCTGTACGTGGGTTCGAGCGGGAAGGTGTACAGCAAGAGCGATTTTGTGGATGAGATTCTAGGCATGAAGATTCTTTCCTACACGATCACGGGCGAGATTGCTAGAAGCTACGGTCAAACGGGAGTTGTCACCGGAGAGTGGCGCGGTCGATGGTCTGCCGATGGGAAAGAAGGAGAAGATCGGCTGCATTTTACTGCGATATACACGAAGCGAGACGGCAACTGGTATGCCGTGGCCGAGCAGATGACCGGCCTTCCATCACAATGATACCCCTCGAAGGAGAGGTCACCTGTCTTTTCACCGAACCAGCCGCGTCTCAAAGTTTTCCAGGGTTTACCGAAAACATACTGTGAAACGGTACTTTGAGAACTCGCGCGGCAATCTTTGCCTGTGGGGCACGCGCGTACTCCTGCGCGAGAGGGACTGCCCGTCGTTTGTGGTGGTAAGGATCCGCGGCTAGGTTGACACGGTGGAGGTCTGCGGTTCGAGCGCGCACGGGCCTACCATTTATTTCGACCGCTTACGCAAAGGTTTTTCCTTTATCAAATGGGAGGTTCGTTTAGCTCGAGTCTGCGGGGCTTTGCTTTGCGGTCACATGAGTTCCGGGACGCAATTCGTCGGTGCCTCGAACGGCAACGTCGTCACCGGCGCGCAGGTCGCCGAAAACCTCGATCCGCTTTCCGTCAACTTCGCCCGTTTGGACATTCACCCATTCGATTTTGTCGCCGCGAATGCGCACAACGAAGATGGCCTCCGTCGTCCGCGCCACGGAGGATGCCGGAACAAAGAGAGTCGGGGTGGGACGACGAACCGGCCAAAGCACTTCAGGAAACATGCCGGAAGCCAAGCGCCCGCCCGTATTCGTGACATCGAGTTCTACAGGCATCGTCCGTGTTTTCACGTCGACAGAATGCGCAATCCGCGCAACCCTCCCGGAGAAAGCCTGATTGGGGAAGGCCGGAACGCTGAACTCGACTTTGGCCCCTTGCGTCACACCAGCAACATACTTCTCAGGGACTGGAACCAAGAGCCGCAAACGGGAAGTCTTTTCCACGCGCACGATGGGAACTCCCACGCCGGAACCACTGGCCGCTCCCACGAGCGCACCTGGATGAACGTTTCTCTCCGTCACAACGCCATCGAAAGGCGCTCGGACTTGCAGGTATCCTTCAATTTCCGTTATCGATGTCAAGGCCTCCTTGGCAGCGGCTGCGCTTTCCCGCGCAGCTTCTAACCGCGCACGGTCCCCTTCGACCGCCCTCTGAGCAACCTCCAAGTCATTTCCGGAGACCACACCGGGAGTTGCGGAGGCGGTCTTTAGTCTTTGATAGGTACTCTCATCCGAGGCCAGTTTGGCGGCTGCTTCCACGCGCGTAGCTTCGGCTCCCTGGAGTTTTGATTGGGCCTCCGCGCGCTGCGCGGCAATTTCCGGAGCAACCAGGCGAGCCATCACTTGCCCTGTCTTCACGAGGGACCCGCGGTCCACCCCGATCCAATCAACGAACGCGGTAACTTTCGGGTAGACAGAGACCGCTTCGTATGGTTGTAGCTCTCCCGGAAGGCGCGCCGTTATGGATAGTTTCCCGGAGATGACCTTTGTGGTCTCCACGACGGGCACGGCCGCCGCAGCACGCTGTGCATTCGCGGGGCCCGCGGACGAATTGCCACCCGCGCCACATGAAACGCAAAGAACCATGCCGGCAACAAGAGTGATTGCGGTCGAGGTCTTGGATTTATTCATTTCGCTTCCTCATGTGAGAGTCGGTTGCATTAATCTTTGGGAAGGAGCGACGGCGAAAGCACGCCAGCCCGCTGCTGAAGTGATGAAAACACGGCAGGCAGAATCAACAGCGTCGCTGCAGTGGCCACGAGCAGGCCACCGATGACCGCTCGCCCAAGGGGCGCCGTTTGCTGGCTTCCTTCACCAATGCCCAAAGCCATGGGAATCATTCCGGCAATCATGGCCATGCTCGTCATCAAGATTGGTCTCATGCGGGTTTGCGCCCCGTAGATTGCCGCAACCGCCGAGGGATTGCCTCCCCGGCGGTGTTCTTCGGCGAACACAACCAAGAGAATCGCATTTGCCACGGCGACCCCGATGGCCATGATCGCGCCCATGAAAGACTGAATATTCAGAGTGGTCCGCGTAATCAACAGCATGAGAATCACTCCACAAACCACAGCGGGCGCCGTCGAAAGAACCGCCAACGCCAACCTCAGCGATTGGAAGTACGCCGCCAGTAAAAGGAAAATGACGAGGACTGCCAAGAGCAACCCAACGCTCAAATTCAGCAGGGTCTGCTTCATCGGTGCAATCTGTCCGCGAATGTTGACCGTCACGCCGCGGGGCGGCGTTCCCGCGCGTCGAATGGCCTCCTCGACTTGGCCGGCAACCCGACCGAGATCCTCTCCGGAGAGATTTGCCGTGAGGGTCACCATTCTTTGCCCGTTGAGGCGGTGATACTCGCCGACCACATTGCCGTAGCTGACTTGGGCGACATCACCCAGCAGCGGATGAGGAGCCGCTCCCCGGGTGACGGGAATGTGCTCGACATCCTGAATGGAAGTCATCTCCGATTGCGGAACTTGCACCTGGACCTGATACGCCACGCCGGATTTCGGATCCGCCCAGTAGTTCGGTGAGACGAACCGGCTAGACGAGGTGGCCGCCAGGAAAGAACGCCCGACGCTGGCTGTGGTAACGCCAAGCTGTCCGGCGCGTTCGCGATCCACGTTGACATCGATGCTCGGGTAGTCTAACGGTTCGTCGTATTGGAGGTCACGAAGAGCACCGACCTGGCTGAGTTCCGCTCTCACTTTCTCAGCGAAGGTTCGACTGACCGCAAGGTCGGGCCCCCTCACATTGACCTCCACGGGGGTAGGAGCGCCGAAATTCATAATCTGGGTGACGATGTCGGCGGCCTCGAAAGAAAACTGACAACCGGGAAATTGGGCGGGCAGCGTTTTTCGCAACCGTTCTTCGAGGTCGTCTGCGCGGATCTTGGACTTGGGGTTCAACGCGACTCGGAGAACCGCCTCGTGCTGTCCGCTGGTCCAAAGATAAATCGTGTTGATAGGATAACTGGCCGGTGAGGCGCCGACATAGCCCAACGTGGTGGTTACATTCCCCGCTCCCGCAGCCTTCCCCATCGCGCTGAGGACATCCAGGGACAATCTCTCGGTCCTTTCCACACGCGTTCCAATGGGCGCTCGAAACCGCAACAAAAGCTGGCCGGAAGAGACGCGTGGAAAGATCTCCCGGCCGAGATAGGAGCCTGCTATCGCGATCACGAGCAGCGCCGCGACAACGTAACCCGAAATGAGAAGGCCGCGATTTCGAATGGTCTTCTCCAGAATCTTTCCAAGCCTCGCTTGCAGCCGGGCGAAAAGTGAAGGCGCACCCTTTTCTTCTTCCGCGCGGCCGACATGCGATTTCAAGATCCAATTCGAGAGAACCGGAACAAGCGAGCTGGAGAGCAAATAGGAAGCGGCCATCGCGAATCCAACGGCGAGAGAAAGCGGCACGAAGAGGGCGCGCGAGACGCCGACCATAAAGAAGGAAGGCACGAAGACCGCCAAGACGGACAGCATGGCAAGCAAGAGGGGAACCTGCACGTCCTTGCTTGCTTCGAAAACAGCAAGTGCCCGTCCCTGGCCCTTGCTCAAATGAGTGTGAATGTTCTCCATAACCACGGTGGATTCATCCACAAGGATTCCGATGGCCAGCGCCAATCCCCCGAGTGTCATGATGTTGATGGATTGTCCCGCACCCCAAAGGGCGACGACGGCAGTAAGCAAAGCAAAAGGGATGGTCACCACCACAATGAGGGCGCTGCGCGCGTCACGCAAGAAGAGCAGGACCACAAGGCCGGTCAGCAGCGCTCCGAGCAAGCCTTCACTCACGACGGAGAGAAGGGAGTTTCTAACATACGAAGACTGGTCAAATTCATAGTCGATCTTGATGTCCGAGGGAACCACGGATGCGAATTGAGCGAGGTTGGCCTGAACCTCGTTCACCACGCTTAGGGTGGAGGCATCGGCGCGCTTCGTGACGGGGATATAAACGGTCCGGCGCCCGTTCACCTCGGCGTAGCCTGTGACGATGTCG
>DASQHY010000164.1:0-3612 GCA_035631855.1 Candidatus Acidiferrales bacterium | reverse complement strand
GTCGAGGTGTACGAAGGGATGATCGTCGGCGAGAATTCCCGAGAAGCGGACATGGAAGTGAATGTAACCAAAGAAAAAAAGCAGACCAACATGCGCGCCTCCACCGCCGACGAAGCCATCCGGCTGATCCCGCACCGCGAGTTGAACCTCGAGCAAGCTATCGAATTCCTGGCGGATGATGAATACGTCGAGATCACGCCCAAGTCCATCCGCTTGCGCAAGAAAGTTCTCGACGCCAGAAAGCGTCCTCGCCGCTGGCAGGAAATCCGAGCCAGCCAGGAACAGCCCGCCGGATAGCCGCGTTTCACATTTCTAAGTGGATGCTCCCGGGCGCGGGGGACGTTTTCCCTGATTGCACCGGGTCAAGAGGGGCATTTTGGGGTATCCTTTGAGAGGTTGCCAGGCAACGAGTTTGTCTGTGCCGCTGTCGAAAGCTTCTTGTGGGCCGGCGGGAATAAGAATCGCTGCTTTCATGGTCTTCATCCGGGGGACGCGGCACCTTTTCATTTGCTGGGGGGCTTTCCCGAGGAAGGAAACGCATTGATACCTAATCACTCATCGAACGGTTCGCCTTCATCCAACGGCCATTCCTGCACGATTGCGGCGACCGCCACGGCGGTGCCGCCCTTCACCATCACGCGAGAAGACGTAAAGAGGTACATCGGCCAAACCTTCAATATCAACGAGCGCCGCATCGAGGCCATGATGACCATTGTGGACAACGCGCAGGTCCACAAGCGGCACTGCATTTTCCCCATTGATTACACCATCGAGCCGCGCTCGCTCTCCAAGACCAATGAGGAATACCAGGAGCATGCCATCGCCCTGGGACGGCGCGCGGCGGAGGAATCCCTGGTCAAGGCCGGGGTCACGCCGGCGGACGTGGACCTGATTATCACGGTGTCGTGCACGGGCTACATGGTGCCCTCGCTCGATGCGCATCTGCTGAATCTGATGGGTTTCCGAAGCAATGTCCGGCGGCTTCCCATCACGGAATTGGGCTGCGTCGCCGGAGCGATGGCACTGTCACGCGCCTGGGATTTTCTGCGCGGATCCGCGGATATGACGGTGTTGGTCGTAGCGGTGGAGCTGCCGTCGCTCACGTTTCAGCGCAAAGACATCTCGCAGGCCAACTTGATATCCGCAATCCTTTTTGGCGATGGCGCCGCAGCGGCGGTGCTTACCAACCGTCCCTCTTCAGGTCCGCGAATTCTTGACGCTGAATCGTTCACACTTCCGGGATCGATAGATGCTTTGGGATTTGATCTGCGCGACTCCGGCTTCCACATTGTGCTCTCGAAAGATGTTCCCCAGTTGTTACGCGAGAAAATCAAAGGATTGGTGGAAGACTTTCTTGGCCGGAACCATTTGACGCCCCGGGAAATGGCCGCTTATCTGCTTCATCCCGGCGGGCAAAAACTGCTTACCTGCATCGAGGAAGAGTTGGATCTGCAGCGCTCCGAAACGGAATTTTCATGGGATGTGCTGCGCGACTACGGAAATATTTCCAGCGCGACCATTCTGTTCATCCTCCAGGAATGGCTGACCAAGAGGAAGATGAACGCGGGCGATTACGGCCTGATGGCCGGATTCGGGCCCGGCTTCAGTTCGGAACTCTTGCTGCTGCAATGGACCTAAGCGTCATCGCGTTCTTCTGTTTGCTCGGGGCGGTTGCCGCTCTGCGCCTGACGGAAATGCGGATTTCGCGGCGCCATCAAGCGCAGCTTGCCGCGCGGGGCGCCCGCAAAGTTCCCGAGCCTCATTTCCGCTGGATGGTTCTTCTCCACGGAGGCGTGCTCGCGGGCGCGGCGCTGGAAGTGGCGTTTTTGCGCCGCCCGTTTCTTCCGGCACTGGCCATTCCGATGGGGATTTTGTTTCTTCTGGCGAATATCGTGCGCTGGTGGGTGATCCGCACGATGAAGGGTCACTGGAATATTCAAGTGATGGACTCGGCGCAGCTCGGTGTGGTAACCAAGGGTCCCTTTCGATTCATTCGCCATCCCAATTACGCCGCCGTGTTTACCGAACTGGTTGCGCTGCCCTTGATTCATACGGCCTGGCTGACGGCCCTGCTCGGAGCCGTGGGACATGTATGGATACTGTCGCGGCGGCTAGCGGTCGAAGAACCGGTGCTTCTGGCCGATCCCGCGTACCGGGCCACCATGGCGCACAAGCCGCGTTTTTTGCCAGGCTTGTTCTAAATTGTGTTCGAGCAGGTGCTCGGCAGGCGCGGGCCATCTCGCACCTGTGAGCGGGCATCCCAATAGTGTTCATGCCCGATGTCATCATTGTCGGCGGAGGCATCGCCGGTTCGGCGCTGGCGATTCAACTGGGGCGCCGAGGTGTCTCGGTCGAATTGCTGGAGCGCGGCCGCTTTCCCAAAGAAAAGGCCTGCGGCGAGGGGCTCATGCCCGCAGGAGTCGCTGCGCTGGGCCGTCTGGGACTGGCCTCGCAGGTCCACGGCGCTCCCTTTCACGGCATTCGCTACCATTTCGGCGGCGAGATCGCCGAGGGACGTTTTCCGAAAATGGCCGGCCTGCCCGCGGCCGGGCGTGGTCAGCGGCGCCGGGACCTCGATCGCGCGCTTTTTGATGAAGCGTTGCAGACGCCCAATGTCAGCGCCTACACCGGCGTTCATGTGGAGCGGCCGCTGGTCGAGAACCGGCACGTCACGGGGGTGATTGTCGCGGGAGGGGCGCGCCGCGCGGGATTGGTGGTCGCTGCGGATGGCTCGAACTCCCGGCTGCGCCACGCGCTTGGTCTGGATGTACCCACGCGTCGCAAGCGGATCGGAGTCCGCGCGCACTTCCGTCTGGCAGGGAGCGCGCCCCAGCAGGAATGGGTGGATGTATTTCTGGGCGACGGGCACGAGCTGTACGTTACACCGCTTCCCAACCGTGAACTGCTCGTCGCCGCATTGGCGGAAGCGGGCGCGATGCGCAGCCCCATCGAAAAAACGTTTCACCGCTGGTGGCAGGCGCAACCGAAACTCGCCGCTCGGCTCGAAGGCGCCGAGCAGGTGAGCGACCTGCTCGCCTATGCGCCGCTTTCCGGGCGCGCGCGGCGCAGTTGGCTTCCGGGACTCCTCTTGCTGGGCGACGCTGCCGGGTCTACAGACCCCATCACCGGCGGAGGAATGACCCAGGGATTGCTCGCCGCGGAACTTCTTGCGCAATATGCGAGCCGTCCACGGGAGGATTCCGCCTGGCTCTCCGAATTCGATCGCGAGCGCAACGCCATGCTGCGCGACTATCGCCGGTTGACCGCCATGATGCTCTGGCTGGCGCTTCGCCCGCGGTTGATGCGCAATGTCTTCCGGGCGCTCCGGTTTTCGCCCGCATTTTTCTCGCACTTGCTGGGCGTCTCCGGAGGAGTACGCCGGCTGTGGGGCGGGGAGCAAAGATACCGGTCCAACACAACTCCGGCCCGTCCGAGCGCCTGGACGGGGCCCGTCGAACAACAGGGAGACTAGATCATGTGCTGGCGCCGCGCTGGTGTACTTCTCATCTTGTTGCTTGCGGGATTCTCAACGCCTGCTCAGGAACGGACGACGTTCTCGCTCGACCCGGGAAGAAGCAAGCTGGAGATCGCCGTCTACAAGGAAGGTTTTTT
>DASQHY010000163.1:0-13549 GCA_035631855.1 Candidatus Acidiferrales bacterium | reverse complement strand
TGAAGGGTTTACGATTCAGGCGTCGCTGCTCGGTAAAACGAAAATGGTGCTGCAGGTCGTGGCGGTGGCGGTGGTCATCTTCGGAGCGCGGCATCCCTTTGTCCGGCCCCTGGGGTATTTGCTTCTGTGGCTCGTAGTGGTCAGCGCCATTGCCTCCGCGGTGCAGTACTTCCTGAAATTCTGGAGCCGGGTGGACGACCGCGTAAAGCAGCGCCGCCACCTTCGCCTGTTGGAACGCAGAAAAAAGACGCAGGATGTCGCCGCTTCCTAGAGATGACCAGCGGACGCTGCTCGAGTTGGCGCGCCGCGCGATTAGCGAGTCTCTTTCCCGCCTCCCCCCGTTCGATGTTCCTACGGTTTCTGTAAGCCTGGACAGGCCCGCCGGAGCCTTTGTCACGCTGTACCGCGAGGGCCAGTTGCGAGGATGCATCGGGCGAATTGAGGCGGTGGAACGTCTCGTCAAAACTGTGGTGGACTGCGCGGTTGGCGCTGCGTTTCATGATCCCCGGTTTACGCCTGTTGTTGCGGAAGAATTGAGCCTTCTGCTGATCGAGATTTCCGTTCTCTCGCCGGCCACGCCGATTCGTCCGGAGGCCGTGGAGGTCGGGCTGCACGGCCTTGTCATCAGCCGCGAGCCGTTCCGCGGCGTGCTCTTGCCGAAGGTTGCGGCCGAGCGCGGCTGGACATCGCAGCGATTCCTGGAAGAAACTTGCCGCAAAGCCGGGCTTCCCCCCGATGCCTGGCGCAATCCCGAAACGGAGTGTCTGTCATTTACCAACGAGGTCTTTTCCGAGGCGGAATTCAAAGAGGGTCATTCCCTGCCGAAGCGGTGAAGGCAGGTCTGCGGGAAACACTTTAGACCAACGGCAGAATTCACGGAGGCCGGTTCCGGATAAAAATCAAAAGAACCCGCACTGCTTTTCGCGGTGCGGGTCCTTCTTTTCTTTTCTCTGAAGATGCCCGATCCAGACAGATGCGGCGCGCTTACTCGAGCTCGACGTAATCCCCTGTGTACACCGTCCTGCGGGAGAAAGTAAGCAGCACCGTCGAGGCATTTTGGCTGGTCCGGAGGACGACTCCTTCAGCGAGTATTTCCCGGGGCAGGTCGGCCCAGGTATAGCGCATCGGAGTGCTCCCGAATCCGTACATTTTGTACTGGAATCCGCCGGTTTGATAGGCGGTGTCGGCCATCGTCCCCTGATACCGGAACACCCGGACATAATCGCCCACCTTGGAAGACTGCGCGCTGCCCAGGTTCACGTAAACCACCTGCCAAGCTCCCGCCTCAATAAAGAAATCCTTCATGGTTACGACCATTCCGACCGAGCGGCCACTCACGGGTGCAAAGATGTCCAGGGATCCGACCTCCTTGACCGGTGGCGCGGGGCGGTCCTGATAGGGAAGCGCGAGGTCCCCGCGCTGCATGGTATTGCAAGAGAAAGCCACCTCGGCAATCGAGGTCTTGGGGAGCACGTGCACCACGCGTACGCGGCCCGAATCCTGGTACTGCGTTCCCATAGCCCGGCTGAGTTGTCCCTGGTATTTGTTCCAGCGGACCTTCAACTGATCAGTGACAGGCCGGACAATCGAATACTGGTCGCCCTCCTTCACGCCCTGTGCGGAGCCTTTGTTCAGGTAGACAAGGTCCCGCGCCGTGTAGGTGATCTTGTTCACGGATTCCTCGCCCGAGATGAGATAGGTGTCGTTGGGGAGCCGTTGATTCGTCACAATCCCCGCGCAATAGATGGAAGAATAGTCAGGCACTCGGGGTGAATTCTGTTGTGCCGCGCACGTTCCGGCGGCTACCACAAGCCCGAGACACAAGTACGAGATCTTGGCGCGCATGAGCGATGCTCCTTCCAGAAATTGGCCCGCAAGGTCCCCCGCGGGCTCCTCGATTCGACCGTAACAAAGCCTCCCAGGAGCGTCAAGGCGTTCCCATTGCGTGCTTTACACTTTTGATACCGCATGGTAGAAGCCCGAGACCCCCTTTTTCGCGAGCAAGTTGACAGAGGATGAAGGTGCACGTGGGCTTTGGCAAATATCGGATTTGTGCGGTGGTGGCGGCATCCACCGCCGCGGAGATGACACGCCAGCTCCGCCAGGCGCTCCGCTACACCCGCACCATAGAACTCCGTCTGGATTGGCTGGCAAGCGACACCGAGCGCCAAAAGCTCAGCGCTTGGCTGGGACGTCGCCGGATAGCCGCTACTTTCATCGCCACTTGCCGACGCAAAGCGGCCGGCGGCCGCTTTACGGGCGATGTCGCGCAACAATTGGTCATTCTGCAGCGCGCCGTGCGAGCCGGTTGCTCGTGGTGCGACCTCGAAACAGAAACGGCATACTCGTTTCAGCCTAAAACTTTACGGACGTTTCTCCGGCCCGCGAAACTCATGATCTCTTTCCACGATTTTGCAAGGACGCCCCCCGGCGTGACTCGCCTTACCCGGCGGATGGAAAGCTGGGGAGCCGACATCACGAAGGTTGCCACCCTGGCCCGAGACCTCTCCGAGGGGTTGCGCGTGCTCTCTCTCACCAGGAAGAAGCGAAACAGAATCGCAATCCCTATGGGAGACGCGGCTCTCCCGCTCCGGATTCTGGCTCTGCGCCACGGCGCCGCGCTCGCCTATGCCTCGGCGGGGCCGCCTACGGCCCCCGGCCAGGTTCCGCTTGAAACTTTGCTCCGCCTTTATCGCGCGGATAAGCTCTCCCGCCGCACGCGCGTTTATGGAGTGATCGGCAACCCCATCGGTCATTCCCTTTCGCCCTTGCTGCACAACACAGGGTTTCAAGCCCGGCGGCTCGATGCTATCTACGTGCCTTTCCTGGTGAAGGATTTGTCCGTCTTCTTGGAAAATCTCGAGGCCTTGGCAATTTCGGGTTTCAGCGTCACCCTTCCTCATAAGCATGCCATCCTCCGCCACCTCGATGATTGCGACCCCCTGGCCGCCGAAATCGGCGCCGTCAACACCGTGGTGGTGCGCGGCGGCGGAAAACTCTACGGCTACAACACCGATTTCGTGGGAGTCCTGCGTGCGCTCGAGCGGCGCATGCCCCTTGCCGGAAGCCGCGTCCTGTTGCTGGGGGCCGGAGGAGCCGCGCGGGCCGTGGCTTTTGCCCTGGCGCGGGGCGGCTCATTGGTCTCCGTCTGTTCGCGAAGACCGCCGCAGGCGCGGACTCTCGCGCGCGCCGTCGGCGGCGAGTTGGTTGCGCGCCGGCATCTTCGCCGCGAATTCTTCGACGCCATCATCAACGCCACGCCCGTCGGCATGTTTCCCCGTTCGAACGTTTCCCCGCTCGCTCCGGGCGAGTTAAACTGTCGCATGGTTATGGACCTCATCTACCGGCCCAGGAAGACGCGCCTCCTGCGTCTGGCCGAGCGCCGCGATATCGCCACCATCTCCGGTGTGGAGATGTTTCTCGCACAGGGAACTGCGCAGTGGGAAATCTGGACGGGTCTGCGCGCCCCGCAGACGGCCATGCGCCGCGCCATTCTCGCCGTGCTCAAACAGGAAGAGCGAACCGGTTCTCACAACCGCGTCTCCCAATGATCCAACCCGACTTCAGCGCCTTCTGCAAGCTGGCCCGCCGGGGGAATCTCATCCCGGTGTGCGATTCGTTCACGTCGGATCTGCTCACTCCGGTTTCCGCGTACCTGAAGCTGGCCCGCGGCGCCCACTATGCCTTCTTGCTGGAGAGCGTCGAGGGCGGCGAAAACATCGCCCGGTACACCTTTGTCGGGACAAACCCCAGCGAGGCCTTTCGCTACGCCAAGGACGCCTGCGTTCTCGAAGGTCACGGGCGCCTGATTTGGGAAGAGCGGAACCCCATCGAGTTCCTGCGCAAATGCATCGCGCGGTATCGTCCGGTGCGCGTCCCGGGGTTGCCGCCGCTGGTGGGGGGAGCCATCGGCTATTTCGCCTACGACATGGTCCGGCTCATCGAGCGGCTGCCTGCGCGCCTTCGCGACGATGTGGGCCTGTACGACGCCATGATGACGTTTTATCTCGGCCTGGTCGCATTCGATCACGTCCTGCAGCGGGTGTGGATCATTCGCAATGTGTATACCGAGGGCCCCGGTAGCCTGCGGGCGAAATACGACGCTGCCGTGAAGGAGATCGCGGCCACGCGGCAAACGCTCGAGAAGCCGCTCGAATCCTCCCCTCGCCACTCGCCGAAGAAGAAGGCCGGCCTTCTTCACGTCGAATCGAACTTCCGCCACCCCGAATATCTCGCCGTGGTGCGCCGAGCCAAAGAGTACATTCGCGCCGGGGACATTTTTCAGGTGGTCCTGAGCCAGCGGTTTTCCGCAAAGACCGATGCGGATCCGTTTGAGGTTTATCGCGCCTTAAGGGCGCTGAATCCCTCGCCTTATATGTTTTTCTTGCGCTTCGGAGAAGTTTCGGTCGTGGGCAGCTCCCCGGAAATGCTCGTCAAGGTCCAGGGACGCGATGTGTTTTACCGGCCCATCGCCGGAACTCGCCCGCGCGGCCGCGACGAAAAAGAAGATCGGCGCCTCGAAGCGGAACTTCTTGCCGACCCGAAGGAGCGGGCCGAACACATCATGCTCGTGGACCTGGGGCGCAATGACTTGGGCCGCGTGTGTGAGTACGGCTCGGTGCAGGTGGAAAAGCTGCTGACCGTCGAGCGCTATTCCCACGTCATGCACCTCGTCTCCAGCCTGCGCGGCCGTTTGCGTGAGGATGTGGATTGCTTTGACGCGCTGATGGCCTGTTTTCCCGCGGGGACCCTCAGCGGTGCGCCCAAAGTCCGCGCCATGGAAATCATCGAGGAACTCGAGCGCACGCGCCGCGGAATCTACGGCGGCGGCATTCTTTATCTCGACTTTTCGGGGAATCTCGACTCGTGCATCGCTCTCCGCACCATGGTGGTGAAGAACGGCGTGGCCTACGTCCAGGCGGGCGGAGGCATCGTCGCCGACTCGAAGCCCGAAACCGAGTATCAGGAATCGGTGAACAAAGCGCGCGCGCTTCTCGAGGCGCTCCGCCGCGTCCATGAAGGCACCGAGGCGCCGCGTACGCCCCGCGCAGGAAGGAATCGGAGGCGGTGACGCGTTTCTTCCTGGACATCGAGACCCTCCCGGCCAAAAGGGACTAAGATGGGACAGGACGCAGGGCGATGATTCTTCTGCTCGACAACTACGATTCCTTTACCTACAACCTGGCGCAGTATCTCGGTCAACTAGGCTGTGATGTCGAGGTGCGCCGCAACGACAAGATTTCGACCGACGAGATTGCCCGCCGCCGCCCCGAAAAGATTGTCATTTCTCCGGGACCCTGCACACCTCAGGAGGCGGGCATCTCCGTGGAGCTGGTGAAGAGGTTCGCCGGCGAAATCCCCATCCTCGGCGTGTGCCTGGGTCATCAAGCCATCGGCGCCGCCTTCGGAGGAAAAATCGTCCGCGCGCCAAAGCTCTTTCACGGCAAGACCAGTGAAATTCAGCACGACGGAAAGACGATTTTCCGGGGTCTTCCCCAGCCCTTCACGGCCACGCGCTATCATTCGCTGATTGTCGAGCGCAAGAGCCTGCCCAAGGAACTCGAAATCTCCGCCGAAACTTCCGACGGCATCATCATGGGATTCCGCCACAAGAAACTTCCCGTCGAGGGCGTGCAGTTCCATCCCGAATCGGTTCTCACCAGCCCGGGAATGCAGCTCCTCCGAAACTTCCTCACCCTGTGAAATCTAGTGATCCGGTTTCATCGCCAGGACGTATCCGCGGCGGCTCTGGTATTCCACTTCGGGTGCGTAGGGGTCCCGTTCGACGGCTTCTTCGATTTTGAATCCCGCTTGCTGCAGCCCTCTTACGACCTCATTTGTCGTGAAAAGCCGGAGGTCCAAGGATATCCGTTTCCCCCAAAGCTCGTTCTCATGCAACACTTCACTCCCCAAGTGAAACGCAATCAAGGCGAAAGCTCCCGGCCGAAGCACGCGCTGGAATTCCCGGAGGGCGAAAACGAATTGTTCCCCCAGAAGATGAATGATGGAATAGAGGGCGGTGATCCCCCCGAGCGCGTTCGAGCGCAACCCGAGAGAAACCATGCTTCCCTGGACGAACTGCAGGCCGGGGTTTAGCCGGCGCGCTGCGCCAAGCATTCCGGCGGAAAGATCCAGACCGAAGACATCCACGCCGCGCTCGTGCAGATAGCGCGCCACGTGGCCTGGGCCGCAGCCCATGTCGCACGCAAGACCCTTTCCCTTGATTCGCTCGGCAAAGCCGTCCAGAAGCTGCCGGTCGAACGGCTTGTCTTTCAGCTCATCGAAGATTCTTCGGGCGTACTCCTCCGCAAGCGCGTCATAGCTGGATGCGACCCGATCTACCACGTCAAGTCCGCGAGGATCGCGGCAAAAATCTCGATGCCACGCCACAGGTGTCCGAGGCGAAGGTTTTCATCCGAGCTGTGCTGGTGGTTGTCGTAATTCACGATCGGCACGCCGATCACCGGCAGCCCAAGATTCTCGAAGATGTACATGGGCACGCTGCCGCCCATGGTCGGCATTTTCACCGTGGGCCCCGCGGCGCCTTCGACGACCTCGGCCAGCTTCCTTGCCGCCGGCAAATCCATCGGCGTGCGCGACGCCGGATACCCGCCGCCGTAAACCACTTTGGCGATTTGTGGGTATTTCAGGCGTTCCTCGCGGGTGGGCTCCCGATCGGTCACGTAGAATCCCTGCTTGCGGATGTGCTCCACCAACCGCTCGAACTGCCTCTTCGGGTCGATGTTTTTCACCAGCCGCATATCGATCGAGGCTTCCGCCTTGTCCGGCACCACGTTTTGCGATTGCTCGCCGACGTACGCGCTGCGCAAGCCGCGAATATTGAGCGACGGCAGGTTGAGCAGCTCCACCAGCTTTTTTCCGCCGCCTTCGGGCTTCGCAAACTGGAGTTCGCGCATCAACTCGGCATCGTTGTCCGGCATTTCTGCGAGCGCCTTCTTCTCGGCGGCGCCCAGAGGCATGACGTCGTCATAGAATCCCGCAATCAGTACGCGGCCGTCCGCATCTTTCATGGAAGCCAGCAGCCGCGCCAGCTCGAACGCCGGATTCGGCGCCCAGTTCCCGTAGTGCCCGCTGTGCAGCGCGCGGACCGGCCCATAGACGGTGATCTGCGCATCGACCTCGCCGCGGTTGCCGAAATTGATCAGCGGTTTCCCGGACTGGTGCGCCGGCCCGTCCGCGCAAATCAGCAGATCGCCCGCCAAAAGATTCCGGTGCGCCAGGAGCACGCGCTCCAGATTCGGCGAGCCTGCTTCTTCCTCACCTTCGAGAATGACTTTCAAGTTGACGCCCAGCGGGATTTTCCGTGCGCGCAAGGCGTCCAGCGCGGCCAGCAGCGCCACGATGGGCGCTTTGTCGTCCGATGCCGACCGCGCGTAAATCCGCCAATCATCCGCATAAGCCGAGGGCTCGTTTCCTGCCGGCGTGGGAAAGGGAATACGTTTCCCGCCCGCCTCGAACGCGTTGGAGCGCAGCGTCGGCTCAAAGGGTCCGCTCTCCGTCCATGCCTTGGCGTCAACCGGCTGGCCGTCGTAATGCGCGTAGAAGATCACCGTGCGTGTCGCTTCCGGTGTGGTCAGTTTCCCGAAGATTACCGGCCCGCGGCCCGCCACGGTCAGGGGGTGCGTTTCGATTCCGCGCGCCTCCAGCATTTCGATAAGCTTCGCAGCATTCCGCTGGATATTCTCCGAATCTGTCGCCACGTTCGGGATGGCCAGCAATTCGGCAAACTCGCGCACAATCCGGTCTTCGTTTGCCAGGCGGTACGCGCGGACTTCCTGCGCCACCTGCGCGGGCGGCACGGCGCCCGGCGAAGCAGCGCTTGACTTCTGCGCCTGCGCCGGATAGGGTAAGAGCGCAAAGAAAATAAGGCCAACGCCTATGAAAGTGAACATTCCTCTCCTCTGACGGAACGCCTCTTTTGAGCCGCGTTCCTGGTCCGCGCGCCTGAGTCCTTCGGACATCCGGCGCATCGTTTCTGTTTCCACCATCGCGAACAACCCTTTTCCTGCGGTTTGCGCAGACACCTTGCGTTCGCCTCGCAATTTTGGCGGACGCACTCCGAGGTCGCTATGACAGCGTTTGCTCTCGAAGTGGAACAACTCACGAAAGTGTACCACCCGCGCGGCCGCGCGCCGGTTCGCGCTGTGAATGGTCTGAGCTTTGCTGTGGCGCCAGGAACGATCTTCGGCCTGCTGGGCCCCAACGGCGCCGGCAAGTCCTCGATGTTGCGCATGTTGACCACGCTCAGCCGGCCATCGAGCGGAACGGCACGCGTCGCCGGGTTCGACGTCCTCAAGCGCCCGCTCGAAGTTCGCCGGCGCATCGCTGCCGTTCTCCAGGAGACCGCGGTCGAATTGTTTCTGTCGGTCCGCGACAACCTGCTGACCTACGCCCGCTTTCACGGCCTCGATCGCGCCACCGCGCTTCGCCGCGCCGGTCAGGTCATGGAGCGCTTCCATCTCGACCGCGAAGCCGACCATAAAGTGCAGGATCTCAGCGGGGGATTCCGGCGCCGCGTGCAGGTCGCGAAGGCGTTCCTCATCGAAACGCCGCTCCTGTTTCTCGACGAGTTTTCCACCGGGATGGATCCGCTATTGAAGCGTGAGGTGATGGCCCAATTGCGCGCCGAGGCGCACAAGGGCCGCACCATCGTGTTGACCACGCAGGTTCTGAGCGAAGCCGAGGAGCTCTGCGACGACATCCTCATCATGAACAAGGGTGAGCAGGTGGCGCGCGGCGACCTCAACACCCTCAAATTGCTCTCCCAGGGCGTGTACGAGGTGGCCATGACCTTCGATCGCCTGCCGGAGCAAATTGAGCAGGAGCTGGC
Organism: Candidatus Acidiferrales bacterium; assembly: GCA_035631855.1. Lineage (GTDB taxonomy): Bacteria > Acidobacteriota > Terriglobia > Acidiferrales > UBA7541 > DASQHY01. The sequence goes on along the minus strand of DASQHY010000163.1, from coordinate 4,698 downwards.
CGGGCTTCACCCCTTGCGCACGCACATTGACCAGAACACCATCGAGGTCGCCTTCAAGGCCGAAGAGGGGCGCGTTCTCGACGTCGTCACCGAACTCGCCCGCGACCGCCGCGTCCTTCGCGTCGAGGTAAACGGCGCAAACCTGGAAGACATCTTCGTCGAACTCACACAGGAGAAATCAGCATGAGCGCCGTTGCCGCCGTCTTCTACCGCGAAGGCAAGATTCGCATGACCAACCTGACTTTCATTTTCTGGGACCTGTTCTACCCGTTGTGCTACATGCTCGTTTTTGGTGTGGGCATCAACGCGGCGCTGGGCTCGCCGTTCGCCGCCGCCGGCGTGGATTACAACGCCTTCTTTCTCGCCGGCGTCCTGGCCATGGCCAGTTTTGGCATCGCCTCGAATACCGCGTGGTCCTTTTTCCTGGACCGCGACAACGGCATCTTCTACGAGATGCTCACCTACCCGCTCAGCCGCGCGCAGTACTTGCTCGGCAAGGTGCTCTTCAATGTTCTGGTGTCCACGATCCAGGCGGCCATCACCATCGTTCTCGGACGTCTCCTGCTGGGGATTCGCGTGCGCTGGGATTTGCTGCCTCTGCTTTTTGCGGGAGTGGTCGTCGGTACGGCGGGCTGGTTTTTCTTCTACGCCATCTTTGCGCTGAAGACGCGCCGCAACGACATTTTCAACAGCGTGACCTCCATTTTCTATTTCGTGTTTCTGTTCGCCAGTTCGATGTTTTATCCGCTTGACCCGCTGCCCCCGTGGTTCCGCAAAGCAGCGCTCGCCAATCCCATCACCTGGGAGATCGATTGGCTGCGTTCGACGTCCATCGGACTGGGCAGCGCCCGCCAGGTGGCCGTCGAGGGCTTCGCCTTCGTTCTCTTTGCCCTGGTGGCCTTTGCTTTGGCTGTCCGCAGCCTTCAGCAGCAGGAGTAAAAACTTGTGGCCCGTCCGGCAAGTCCGGCGGGCCAAAATTCCTTCGCGGGAAACAATACACTCTACGGCCGCGCCGCCATCTGCATCGGCTCGTCAAAGCTGCCCCCATAAATCTTCGGCACCTTCGCGCCCATGGGCCGCAGGTACGTGGCGAGCTGCCCGCGATGGTGGATGCCGTGGTTGTTCCTGACCATCAGGTACTGTAAGGCCGGAAAGCTGAAGAAGCCGTGAAAGTCGATCGCCTGCGTCAGCTTTTCCGCCGGCAGGGCTCTCACTTTGGCGAGAGACTCGGGAAGGTTCTTGTCGTACCAGGCGACGATGTCGGCGATAGTTTTCACCTCTGCCGGTCTTTCCACCCTCTTGCTAAAGTCACCGCTGGCCACGCCATTGAGGAAATAGATGTCGGCCTGCGCTAAGTGCCACGCCAGTTCGAACGCAGTGCGGGCATTCGGGTCCGGCCGGTAATCGTGTTTGTCTTCGGGGACGGCTGCAATCACCTTCCGCGTGGTTTTTGCTTCGTTCTCGAAGGTGGCAAAAAGAAAATTCGCTACCACTGCTGCCTGCTCCGGATTCATGGGAACCTCCTGGAGAGTCTGTCCGTGTCGGAAGAACGGACTGGAGAGCTATCCGTTGGTGAAGCTCACGAACTGCGCCAGCTTATCACGCGCCGCTCCCGAGTCAATGGTTCGGCCGGCCAGGGCTGCCCCTTCGCGGAAATCCTCGGCGATTCCTGCGGCCACCAGCGCCGCGGCGGCGTTGATCAGCACGACGTCGCGGCGCGCGCCGGTCTCCCCTTCCAGGATCTGACGCATGGCGACGGCATTCTCCGGTGGGTTGCCTCCGCGCAGCGCCTGCATCGGCGCCCTGCCCACGCCGAAATCCTCCGGCACAACGCGCGACACCCGCACCGAGCCTTCGCGCACCTCCGCGATCTTGGTTTCCCCGCGCAAGGAAATCTCGTCCAGGCCCCCCTCGCCATGCACCACGAACGCGCGCCGCGTGCCGAGTTCGGCCAGCGCGCGGGCTTCCAGTTCCACCACGTCTGCGGAAAACACGCCGAGCACTTGCGCGGAGGCTCCCGCCGGATTGGTCAGCGGGCCGAGCAGATTGAAGATGGTCCGCCCGCCGAGCTGTTTCCGTGCCGGCATGGCATAATGCATGGCGGTATGCGCCGCCATGGCGAACAGAAAGCCGATCCCTACTTCCTGGATGGCCGAGGCCATCCGCGAAAAGGGAACCTGAATCTGCGCGCCCAGGGCTTCCAGCACATCCGCCGAGCCGCACCGTGAGCTCACCGAACGCGTGCCGTGTTTGGCCACGCGCCCGCCGGCCCCGGCAACCACAAACGCCGCCGCCGTGGAGATGTTGAAGGTGTCCGAGCCGTCGCCCCCGGTTCCGCAGGTGTCCACCAGCATCTCCGGCGCGCGGACCCCTTCTGTAAACACGGGCTGGGCGTGCCGCCGCATTACCGTGGCAAAACCCACCACTTCATCCACGGCGTAGTCGCGCGCCCGCATCGCCGCCAGCAGCCGCACAATCTCCGGCGTTTCCACGCGCCCGGAAAGCAGCTCTTCGGCAACCGCTTCGGCTTCGGCGCGGCTCAACCCCTTCAGGCGTTCTGCTTTTTCAATGGCCTCTGCAAGCATGGCGAAAATCACCTGCCTGTCTTTTCCTTGCCCGCCGTTCGCGTTCCAAGTAAACTGGCTCGTTTTGAGTAAACCTGAATTCTAACACTGATGGTTGACGGATGAAGATTCACGAATATCAGGCCAAGACGATTCTGGCGCGCTACGGCGTAACCACGCCTCGCGGCGAAGTCGCCTTCTCCAAAGACGAGGCCCGCGCGATTGCTGCTCGCCTCGGAACTCCGGTCGTTGTGGTCAAGGCGCAAATCCACGCTGGCGGACGCGGCAAGGGCGGCGGCGTCAAGCTGGCCCGCTCGGTGGACCAGGCCGCGGACCTCGCCGGTCAGATTCTGGGCATGAATCTCGTCACCCCGCAGACCGGCCCCGGAGGCCGCATCGTCAAGAGGCTGCTGGTGGAAGAGGGCCTCGATATCAAGCGCGAGCTGTATCTCGGCCTGCTGGTCGACCGCGTCTCGGCCGCTCCCGTGTTTATGGCCAGTGCCGCCGGCGGCATGGAGATTGAAGAAGTCGCCAAGGAAAACCCCGCCGCGATTCTCCGCGAAGTCATTCATCCCGCGGCTGGGCTGCAAGCCTATCAATGCCGCAAGCTCGCCTTTGGCCTCGGACTTCCCGAAGAGGCCGTCAAGAATGCCGTTCCATTTCTGCAGGCGCTCTATCGCGCGTTTCTCGATACCGATGCCTCGCTTCTGGAAATCAATCCTTGCGTGCTCACCGGCGACGGCCGCCTCGTGGCCCTCGACGCCAAAATGAGTTTCGACGACAACGCGCTGTTTCGCCACAAAGACCTTCGCGAATTGCGCGACCTCGACGAAGAGGACCCCCTGGAAGTGGAAGCTTCGAATTTCGGACTCAATTACATCAAGCTCGACGGCAGCGTGGGTTGCATGGTGAATGGCGCAGGCCTTGCGATGGCTACTATGGACATCATCAAGCTCTCCGGCGGCGCTCCGGCAAACTTCCTCGACGTCGGCGGCGGCGCCTCTGCCGAGCAGGTGAAAAACGCCTTCAAGATTCTGATCAGCGATTCGTCCGTCCGCGCGGTCTTCATCAATATTTTCGGCGGCATCCTGCGCTGCGATGTTCTCGCCACCGGCGTGGTTGCCGCTGCCAAGGATTTGCAGCTCAAGATTCCCGTCGTGGTGCGCATGGAAGGCACCAACGTGGATGCCGGAAAAAAGATTTTGCGTGATTCCGGCCTCCATTTCGGCATCGCCGATGGCATGAAAGACGGCGCAGAAAAAGTTGTCGGGCTGGCCGGAGGCGCCCGGTGAGTATTCTAGTCAACGAAAAAACGCGCCTCCTCGTCCAGGGCTTTACGGGCCGCGAAGGCGGCTTTCACGCCGGGCAGATGATTGAGTATGGCACCAACGTAGTCGGCGGCGTGACTCCCGGGAAAGGTGGTACGAAGCATCTCGACCGCCCCGTGTTCAACACCGTTGCCGAGGCCGCGCGAGAGACTGGCGCGAATGCCTCCGTCATTTTTGTCCCGCCGCCGTTTGCCGCCGACGCCATTCTCGAAGCCGCCGACGCCGGCTTGCCGCTTGTAGTTTGCATCACGGAGGGTATCCCCACGCTCGACATGGTGCGCGTTGCCGCAACGGTGGACAAATCGAAGACGCGCCTGATCGGCCCGAATTGTCCCGGCATCATCTCGCCCGGGAAATGCAAAATCGGAATCATGCCCGGCAGGATTCACAAGCAGGGCCACGTCGGCCTGGTGAGCCGCAGCGGCACGCTGACCTACGAAGCGGTGGATCAGCTCACGCGTCTCGGCATCGGCCAGTCCACCTGCATCGGCATCGGCGGAGACCCCATCATCGGCACAACATTCCTCGACGCGATTCGCTTGTTCAACGACGACCCCGACACGCACGCCATCGTCATGATTGGAGAAATCGGCGGCAATGCCGAAGAAGTCGCCGCCGAATTCATCAAAGCCCGCGTGAAGAAGCCCGTCGTCGGCTTTATCGCCGGGCAGACCGCTCCGCCGGGCCGCCGCATGGGCCACGCCGGAGCGATTATCAGCGGAGGTCAGGGCACGGCGAAAGATAAGTACGCCGCGATGACCGCCGCCGGAATTCACACCGTGCAAAGCCCCGCGGAGATCGGCCAC
>DASQHY010000162.1:0-17678 GCA_035631855.1 Candidatus Acidiferrales bacterium | reverse complement strand
ACTGAAATACTATGAAGCCGGAATGGACCTGGCATTGTCTTACGATCGCGCGGAAAGCTTCCGCCTGTTTCAGGGGATGATCCTGAGCCAGTACGACAAAATGGCGGAAACCGACAATTTCGTTGTTCTCGATGGCACCATCCCGGTCAATCAGCTCCAAAAACAGATGCGCGAGATTGTTGCTTCGCGCATCGATCTGAACCGCTTCGCGCCCGCTCATGAGTCCGCGTAAACGAATTGCGCAGCAGGGTTCCGCGGCGGAACCCGCAACGCCGAAGAACGACGGTCGCCCCGCGGCGTCCGCAGCGGATCCCAACCAATATTTCTTCGGCGAGTCCCTGGTCGGTATCCGCCCGGAAGAGTTGACCGGCACGCTCGTGGTCGTGGAAGGAATGGACGGGTCCGGCCGCTCGACGCAGATTACGCTTCTGCAGGAATGGCTCGAATCGGAAGGCTTTCCGGTGCAGACCACCGGTCTGCGCCGGTCCTATCTGGTCGGAAAAGACATTGACGACCTCATGGCCAAGAACGCCGTCACGCGAATGACCCTGGTGTTGATGTATGCGGCCGACTTCTTCGATCAACTCGAGCACCGCATCATTCCGGCGTTGCGTTCCGGCATGGTTGTCCTGGCTGACCGTTTCATCTACACGCTCATCGCGCGCGGCGCGGTACGTGGGATCAACCGCGAGTATCTGCTTGGACTTTACGCGATGGCTCTTCGCCCGCATCTGACCTTCTGGCTCAACGTGCGTCCCGAAACCGCCTTTGCGCGGGAGTTCAAGAAGTCTCAGGCCATCAGTTATTGGGAATCGGGCCGCGACATGTCGCTTTCCAACGACCTGTTCCGTTCGTTCATCCGCTATCAGGCGATGATCAAGAAGGAGTTCGAGTTGATGTCCAAGCGCCACGGTTTTCTGGAGCTGGACGGCGAGGCCAGCGTGCCCGAGGTCAATAAGCAGTTGCGCCAGCGCATCGGCGAGCACCTCGGGATTCGCTCCGCCAAGTACACGCCGTCAAGCGCCCTCGCTCATCTTTGGCGGTGAACCGGATCTTGGCTGAACCCATTCACATCGCGGCAATGGACGCCGGCTCGAACGCACTCCGCTTCAGTATTGCTCGTTCTCTTTCTCCTCTCGACATTGAAGTTCTCTCCAGCGAACGCATTCCCGTACGGCTGGGGGAAAATGCATTTACCGAACAGCGCATCGGCGAGGAGACTCTCTCCCTCGCCGCGCAAGCTTTCCGGGACTTCCGCGCCAAGATGAATGAGTTCGGAGTCACGGCATACCGCGCGGTGGCCACGAGCGCCGCGCGGGAAGCGCGCAACCGCCGCGCGCTGGTGAGCCGCGTGCAGCGCGCCGCGGGAATTCGCCTGGAGGTAATCAGCGAAGCGGAAGAGTCGCGGCTCGGCCGCACTGCGGTTCTGGCCGCGCTCGGGCATGAGCGCGCGCCGCGCGTCATCATTGACCTGGGCGGAGGAAGCCTGGAGCTGAGTATCCTTCAGGACGGCCTGCTCGAGAACTCCGTGCAGCTTCCCGTCGGTGCCGTGCGTCTGATGGAGACGCTCGGCCTTGCCGGCCCGATGCGTCCGAAACACGTTGAGCAGGTGCGCCGTTACGTCCGCGCGCTGCTGGAATCGCGGCTTCCGCGGAGGCCGGATCTTTCCGGAGGAATGGCCGCGGTCTGCGGAGGAAACGCGGAAGCCCTTGCGCAGATCGCGCCAGGGCCGCGCGAAGGCGGCTTCCGCTCGCTGGACCTGTCGCGTCTGCGCGCGCACCTTACTGAGATCGTCGAGCGCGACGTTCCCGGGCGCATGAAGGCGTTTGGCGTGCGCCGCGACCGCGCCGATGTGATGGGCATCGCGGCGGTGATTCTTCTGGCGCTCGGACGCTTCCTGAACCTGCGCGTCCTGCTCGTTCCGGGTGTCGGAGTGCGCGACGGGTTGCTGCAGGATCTGGCGCACAAGCACTTTGCGCGGCAGCGTGAGCCGCGCTATGACGCGGCGGCGCGCGAGCTGCTCACGGCGGTGCGTTGGTATGCGCGGCGTCTCGATTCCGACCAGCATCATTCCGAGCACGTGCGCGAGCTGGCGCGGATGCTGTTTGACCAGTTGCGGCCGGTTCACGGTCTTCCGGCGGAGTCGCGGCTGCTGCTCGAGGCGGCTGCTCTGCTGCACGACATCGGACACATCGTGAATCATCGCGGCCATCACAAGCACGGCGAATATCTGGTGCGCAACGCCGACATCGCCGGGCTCGCGGGAGAACAGCGCCAGATCGTTGCGTGCCTGGTTCGCTACCACAATCGCAAATCCGAGCCCGCAGGACATCACGCGGGTTTCGGCGCGCTGGATGCGCCGCAGCGCAGGTGCGTGCGCGCGCTGGCAGCGCTGCTGCGCATCGCGGAAGGGTTTGATCATTCGCACCAGCAGAACATCACGCGGATCGAGGTCAGCTTCAAGCGGGGAGAAATCGGGTTGCGCGCCGCGTCGCGCGGAGATGCGGCGGAAGACATTCGCGACGCGGAGCGCGGCGCGGCCTTATTCGAGCGTGAATACGGGGTGAGGGTGTTTATCCGCCAGGCGATGGCTTCCAGCCGAGTCGCCTGACGATTCGGCCGAGAGGAACGCAATGGAACTCTATCTCGTGCGTCACGGAATTGCCGTCGAGCGCACCGATCCGAAATGTCCGGAAGAGGCGGACCGCTTCCTGACGAAAGAGGGGATCAGCAAGACGCGGGAAACGGCAGAAGGAATCTGTTCGCTGGGCGTTGCGCCTTCGCGCTTTCTTTCCAGTCCGTTTGTGCGGGCGCTGCAAACGGCGCAGATTTTCGCGGAGGTGTTGGGGTTTGCAAAAGAAAGAATTCAGCAGACCGAAGCGCTGCTGCCCAACGCGGACCCTGCGGCGATTGTGCTGGAGCTGCAGAAGCTGAAAAAAGCGCGGAGCGTTTTCTGTTTTGGCCATGCGCCGCATCTGGATGAATTCCTGGCGCGCGCGCTGGACCTGCCCGCTCCGATCACAGCACTGAAAAAATCCGGCGTGGCCTGCCTCGAATGGGGGAGCGGCTCCCCAGCGGGCGGAAGGCTGCTGTGGGTGTGTCCTCCGAAGATTCTCCGGGCCATTCGCGGCTGACGCGGCCGGAGACAATTCCGGCATAACCGTTGGAATCCGGTTCGATGAGAACCGGCTGGCGCGCCGCCCATTCCAGAAGGCTCTTTCTGCGAAGCAAGCGCCCCACCTGCTTCGCAGATTGCTGAACACCGCGGACGTAAATGGTAATCCCGGCGTCGGATTTTTCAACGCGGGTGCGGGCTGCACCGTTGCGGGCGCCGTTTTTCAACGCGAGGGCCAATCGGAGAGTTCCGGCGAGCCACAGGATGCGCTCGCGCTGATCCGGCGGGAGGGCTTGAAAATCCGCATGCGTTTCTTTGGGCCCCGCGCCGCGATGGTAGCGCACAACCAGGGCCAACTGATTCATCTCGTCCGAAGTCCATCCGGGGGGAGGCGCGAGCGCGCGAAGGGTTTTCTGCGCCGCTTTGTGATGGGATTTCTGCCCGCTCCCGCGGGCGATATTGCGGAGGAGCGCGGCGGCATGGAAAATGCGCCGCGCAGCGGGATCCCGGAAAATGGGCGCGACCTCCGCGCCGGCCAGGGAATCCAAAAAGGCGATGGCGGAATCGGTCTCCTCGCGCGTGGCGAGGAAGTCCGGGTCGAGAACCGACGCGGTGGTAATGAGGCGGGCCATGGCCGCGGATTCGATACGGCGGCCTTCGGGAAGGCCAGCGCGCCACAGCGTCCATAGATTCTTCTTTGGCCCGGTCATGGCGCGATATTCCGCCAGGCGCTTTGTGCGGGCAATCTGGATGAGGTTGCGCCAGCGCTCGCGCTCTTCCGGCTTCACCGCGGGCCGCAGGTCGCCCAGAAAGCGCGAGAGTTCATCGAGATCGTGCACTTCTCCGAGCAAATCCTGGACGCGTTTTAGATCCTCGCTCCACTCGGCGTGGCGGCTGGGCAGAAAATTCTCGACGGTGTAACGGAAGCGTTTGACGCCAATGCGCAGCGCATGCCACGCCTCGCGGCTGCGGTGATGAATGGCCTGCTGATGAAGAGTCTGGGCCTGCTCGAAGCGTTCGAGGGCCACGGCCTGAGCGACGCGGCCATCGGGACGCATCGCGGAAGCATGTTTGCGCAACAGCGCGGCCAATGCTTCCCACTTCCGGATATCGAACCGGGTCAGAGCGGCCGAAGCTGCTTCTTTGTGGCGCTCCTCCTGTTCGGACAGGATCGCGAGGAGTTGGCCGCGCAGCGGGTCGGATTCGGGCGCGAGCCCCTGCACCCACTCGATCCTGACCTGGGTGTCGCGCAGTTCGCCGAGGCGCCGGAAGAGTTTGCGGCTGGCTTTCTTGATTGCCTGCCAATAGGGAATCGGGGCGACTTCGGCAAGGACATCGGCCATGGAGCGGCAGCGGCGCAAGGCCACGCGCAGGTCGTGAACCGGATCGGGGGAGAAGTCCGCGCGGACGCGGCCGGCCTCTTTGACGGCGCGGTGCATCCAGTAAGTAAGGCCGGTGTGCTGCTCCTTCGGCTTTTTTGAAACAACGACGGCGGTGGCCATGTTGGGACTCGAGCCAGCCCTGGTGTGCGGGGGACTCTCTATTTTACTCCTGTTCCACCTGCTGTGCAGGCGGTGGAGCTGTGGAAGAATGTGGAAATGTTGCTGGAGGTTGGAGGTCGGAAGGGATTGGGCGCACATACAGGAGTGGCTGTGTCCCGGAGCCCGGCCCGGACCCCTCCCCCCCTATGTTTTTTATAAGAGTATGAAAACAGGGGACTTTAAGTCCTGTGTTTTTGTAAGAGCGGATTCTAAAGGAGTTACAGACGCATTTTTCGTAAGAGGGGATTCTAAAGCACTTAGCGAAGAACGGAGGTTGGAGGTCGGGGGCAGGAAGCTGGACGGAGAGGTTCCTCGAACGAACGGACCGGTAGCTTGGGGTCGTTCGGAGGCGACTTGCGGTCACGGTTGTGTTTCCTTTTGCCGTTCGTACTGCGGCGTTCCCGGCGGCCCTGACTTCGGGGCGAGACTGACTGAGGCTCCCTAGCGGGTTCGGCCCATTATAACAAAGATAGTATAGCACGAGTGACTAGCGGGTGTCAATGGCCGATTTGGCCCTGATGCTACGGGCTCGGAGCGCGAAGAGTTGCGCCACCTGCCTGGTGACAGGAGATCTGCAGCCCTTGGTCAAAGGTGGCTCCCTCCCGGTGCCCGCCCATGCCGAGCAAGTCCGAGGCTTCCCCTTGCTTATTGACAGGAGAAGGTGTAGGCTACCTGTCATTGACTGAGGGGGGGAGCGCGAATGAGCAAACCGACCGACCTGCTGCAGGGAACCCTGGACCTTCTGATTCTCAAAACCATTATTCTGGAGCCCGCCCACGGATGGGCGATCGCGCAACGGATTCGTCAAATCTCCAAGGACGTCCTGCAAGTAAATCAGGGAGCGCTTTATCCGGCGCTTCACCGGCTGGAGCAACAAGGCTGGATCAAGGCGGAGTGGGGCGAATCTGAAAACAACCGGCGGGCAAAATTTTATTCGTTGACCAAGGACGGGCGCAAATACATGCAGAGGGAGCAAGCGAATTGGGAGCGCCTTTCCGCCGCAATCGGCTTGGTGTTGAAGACGGCCTGAAATGAGAGGGTAGCAAAGTGCGACTGCCAGCCAAAATACTTCATCGCTTTCGTTCCTTGTTCCGCCCGGAAACCGCCAATGTAGAACTCAACGAGGAGCTGAAATTCCATCTAGAACGTGAAATTCAACAGAGAGTTGCGGCCGGAATGCGCCCCGGGGAAGCACGCCGGACCGCGATGCTGGACTTCGGTGGATTGGAGTCCGTCAGAGAGGAATGCAAGGACATGCGAAGAGTGAATTGGATTTCGAACTCGGTCCGGGACGTCGCATTCGGGCTGCGAATGTTGCGCAAGAATCCAGGGTTCGCGGCGATTGCCCTGCTGACACTCGCGCTGGGGATTGGCGCCAACGCCGCCATCTTCAGCTTGGTCCGCGGCGTCCTCCTGCGTCCGCTCGTCAACCGCGAGGAGAACCGCCTCATTTACATCCGCCAAAGCGCCAAAGGACTGGGCGTCGAAAACGCGGCGTTCTCCGTGCCGGAGATCCAGGACCTTCGTGCGAGCGTCAAAACCATCAGTGAGTTCGGCGACTTCTCCACCATCGGGTTCAGCATGGTGGGCCTTGGCGAGCCCCGCGTAGTCCGGGGTGGCGTCGTCGGCGGTTCCTATTTCGAAGTCATGGGGCTGCACCCCGTGCTGGGCCGCCTGCTCGACATGCGCGACGACGGCCCCAACGCCGCCGGCGCCCTGGTGCTGACTTACCGTTTCTGGACCACCGTGCTCAAAAGCGATCCCTCGGTGATCGGGAAGACGGTCCGCCTGGATAGCTTCGGCGCGCGCTCCGCCACCATCGTCGGAGTCCTCGAACCATCGGACCCATATCCCGCACAAACCGAGATCATCGCCAACGTCGTCACCAGCCCCCACCATCTCTCGGCCACCATGGTCACCGGCCGCGTCCATCGCATGACCGAACTCTTCGGACGCCTCGCCCCTGGCGCGACTCTTGAACAGGCGCGCGCCGAGCTCAGCAGCGTTTATGCGAACATGGTCAAGGACCATCCCGAGGCCTATTCGAGGAAAGCCGACGGCCACATCAGCGCCAAGCTGCTGCGCGAGCAGATCACCTCGCGCGCCAGAACGGTCCTCCTCGTCCTCCTTGCCGCTTCCGGACTTGTCTTCATCATCGCGTGCTCCAACGTCGCCAACTTGATTCTTGCGCGAACGGTGCGCCGCGAAGGCGAACTCGCGCTTCGCGCCGCGCTCGGCGCGACCAGCGGCGCTCTGCGCCGTACCCTTCTCGCCGAGAACCTCTTGCTCTGCGGGGCCGGCGCTTTACTCGGGGTATTCAGCGCGCAGCCCATGGTCGCCATCCTCGCCCGCTACGCCTCGCGGTTCTCCGTGCGGGCGCTGGATCTCACCGTCGACTCCAGCATGTTGTGGGTCGGTGCCGGCCTCGCACTTATCGCATCGGTTCTGTTGGCGTTTGTCCCGCGCCTCCCCACGGCGAATGCTTCGCAGGGCATTGGCCTCGGGAGCGGCAGCCTGCGCATCACCGGGGGAACGAGGCGGCGCCTCCGCATCTTCGCGGTGATCCAAATCTCCGCTTCCTTCGTGCTACTGGCCGGCGCAAGCATGTTGCTGAAGACGCTCATCTCCCTGCAATCCGTCGAGACCGGCCTGGACATGCACCGCGTCCTCACCCTGAACATGCCCGTGGCGACGTACGGAAAGACGCCCGATCAGATCACCTCGTTCTACCGCGAAACGCTCCGCCGCATCCAGGAACTTCCCGGCGTGGGCAACGTCGCCATCGGGTCTGTCGTTCCTTGGCGCGATGCCGGCAGCTTCGGTCCCGGCTTCCAGTTCACGGCCGAGGGATACGTGCGCGGCCCCGGTGAAGAAGATCCGCGCGCGCAGTTGCGCACTGTCTCACCCGGATTCTTCGCCACGCTCGGCGTCCCCATCCTTGCTGGACGCGACTTCAACGATTCCGATCGCCGCACGTCCGAGCCCGTCGTCATCATTAGCCAAAGCGTTGCGCAACGCATGTTCCCAAATCAGGACGCCGTCAACCGCCATGTGACGTGGACCGATCCGGTCATGAAGTTTATTCCTGGTATCAACACGGCGCCTTCGCGCATTGTCGGCGTCTCCGCGGATCTCGACGATGAGCACGTTGTCCCCGGCCCGGCTGTTACCGTCTATCTCCCGTTCGAACAGCTAGCGTTCGGGGGCCGCCTGTTTGTCCACACGAGCGCTGATCCCTATACCCTGGTAACGCCGATCACGCGCATTGTGCGCGAAATGTCCGCGGACCAACCCCTCGAGCGCGCCGCCACGCTTGCAGACGTCCGCGCCGAAGTCCTAACGCCGGACCGCCTCAACACCATGGTTTTCGGGGTCTTTGCGCTGGTCGCGCTGGCCATCGCAGTCGTGGGAGTCGCTGGTGTTCTGGCATTCTCGGTCAGCGCCCGCACGCGCGAATTTGGCATCCGCCTGGCCATTGGTTCGGAACCCCGCCAGATCCTCAAGGGCGTCATTGTGGAAGGCGCAGCAATCGCTGGAGCAGGAATCGTGGCCGGGGCAGCGGGCGGATTCGCCGTGGCGCGTCTGGCGGGCAGCTATTTCCAAGACATGGAAATGCCGGGCGCGGTAGTGGTCATTGTCTCGGCGCTTGTACTGCTGGCCGCCGCCGTCATCGCCTCCGCGCTCCCGGCTGCCCGCGCCGCGCGCGTCGACGTCATCCAAGCCCTTCGCGCGGAATAAACGCATCGGCGCCCCATCCGGGAGGGACTCGGGCGCCGATCGCTGCGGTTTTCATGGAACGAAACAAATCAGTGTGCTCAGGCGTAACAAGAAACAACGGGTGATTCGGAGGGCAAAATGTCGAAGTCTTTGAGGTATTGCTTCCTTCTTGCCGTGGCAGGCTGCCTTTTGGTGACGCAGCCCTCGATGGCGGAAGAAGGAATCAAAGGCAACCTTGTCGATGTTCACTGGCTTGAGAGAAACCTCAAGAACCCCGACGTGGTGATACTCGATGCCTCGCCGGAAAGTTACATGGCAGAACATATTCCGGGCGCGCTGAGTGTCAACATATACGACCTGTTCGCCTACGGTTTTGGCGGTAAGTCGGCCGTCAAGGCGGAGCAGCTCTTTCAGTCCTGGGGAATCAGCCCCGGCAGAAAGATAGTGATGTACGATTCGGGCGGCGACATACTGGCGACCAGGCTGTTCTTCGACCTCGATTATCATGGCTTCCCCGCGAAGGATCTTTTTGTCCTCGATGGAGGCCTCTTCAAGTGGAAGAAGGAAGGATTGCCGGTCACAAAGGACCCGACCCCCGCCCCGAAGAAAGGCTCTTTCAAGATCGAGAAGCTAAACGAGAGCGTGAAAGCCGACCTGGCGGAATTCCTTGCGGGATCAGGAGACCCAGTCAACAGTGCCTTAGTGGAAGGGCTTGACCCCAACTGGCATTATGGAGCCATCGCTCCGTTTGACAGGGCCGGTCATCCCCCGAATGGCATCCTGGCGCCCAGCGGCGATTTTTATAATCCAGACAAGACTTTCAAATCGCCTGAAGAAATAAAGAATATGCTGGCCTACTTAGGCATCAGGCCTGAACAGCGGGTCTACACCTATTGCGGAGGCGGAGTAGCCGCCACCGTGCCGTTCTTCGCCGCCAAGTTCATAGCGGATTATCCCAAGGTGAAGGTCTACCCGGAATCCGAACTGGGATGGTTGTCCGATGAAAGAGAACTCCCTTACTGGACATTCGATTCCCCCTTCTTGATGAGGGAAACAGGATGGCTGCAATTCTGGAGCGGCCAGATGATCAGGATGTTCCTGGGCGCGCCCGTCAGCATCGTCGATGTGCGGCCTGCTGGAGCGTTCAGCCAGGGACATGTGCCTTTCGCGCTGAACATCCCAGCGGAGGTGTTCAAGAGCAATAGCGCCAACCCGGCCAAGCTGGCTGAAATTCTGGGTCCCGCCGGCGTCAACGCGTCCGACGAAGCGGTCGTAATTTCAGGCGCAGGGTTGACCAAAGACTCGGCGCTGGCGTTCGTCATGCTGGAGAAGCTGGGACAGAAAAAAGTGTCTGTCTTCATGGACTCCATGGAGAAATGGACAAAACTTGGCCACTCACTTTCGAAGGATGCGACTCTTGTGGGCCCTAAGAAAGGCCCCCGCGACGTATCCATACCTCCCACCACTTACCCCGAGAATTTCCGCAAGGACGTGGTCATTGCGGACCCCAAGAGCACGCAGGGAATTTATCCCAAGGTGTTTATCGCCTCGGGCAAGGATGTGCCCGCGAAAGCTCCGGACGGCAAAGTGGTTCATGTCCCCTACACGGATCTCCTGAATGCCGACGGCACGCCCAAAGCCGCGAAAGATATCTGGAACATCCTGGCCAAGGCTGGTGTCCCGAGATATGCGGAGCTTGTTTGCTTCTCCGATGATCCCGGTGAGGCGGCCGTCAACTATTTCATTCTCAAGCTGATGGGCTACCCGGACGCAAAAGTATTGGTCATTTAGCGGTTACCAATACTATGTCGGCGTGAGTTGATAGGGGCGTCGGAATATTTCGCGTCGCTACGTTCAGGTGAAATGTACGGATAGTACAATGTGGCGAGGCGCCGCGCGGAGCGATGCGATGACACAGATTGGAATGGAAGACAGTTCGACAGAAAGGACGCAACGCATTTACGCGAGACTTGCGGGCTTTCTGTTTCTATGGCTGATCATCACTGGTCTGGCCGGTGCGCTCACCACCTCCCATATCGCTGGGTCTGGGACGTTCGCAGAAACAGCGAAGAGAGTCGCAGCGTCGGAACGCTTATATCGAGTCGCGCTCTCCAGTGACCTGATTGAGACCCTGAGCGCACTGGTGCTAGCCTTCGCTCTTTACGTAACGCTCAAGCCGGTGCACAAGCTTCTGGCCCAGCTGGCAATGTATTGGAGGCTGGCGGAATCATTTATCGGCGGCATGGCAATGATCTTGGGCTTTGCCAAGCTGCGTCTTTACACCTCTGCACAGTCCATGAGTGGAGTGCGCGCCGACCAGTCGCAGGCTCTGGTGGATTGGACGAGCTATGCCGACTCCGCGGCATACAACATCTCCGCCTTGTGCTTCAGTATCGGTTCGATCCTCTTCTTTTATCTGTTTTTCAAATCGAGATATATCCCGAGGATCCTGTCGGCATTCGGCGTATTTGCTTCGGTCGTGGTGACGGTCATCTGTTTTGGCAGCTTGATCTTTCCCGAACACGCAGGCACGCTCCAGTATGGTTGGGCGCCCATGGCCGTCGCCGAAGTCACAACCGGCTTCTGGCTGATGTTTGCGGTAAAGATCCCAGCCCGCGGCGAACCAGTGTGATCTCCTGGTCAGCTCGGTTACTTTCGTTTCGCTCCATACGGCAGATCTTCAAATCCCTACAATATTTGCGGCCGCCGTTCGTCTACAGGAATGGATGGATGAGACGGCGAGCATCACCTCGATGACCGAGCGAGACCGTCAAATCTCCGAAATCATCGCGGACGAAGGCTCCCGCCTGGGCCATTTCATCCGCCGGCGTGTGCCCGACCCGCGCGACGCAGAAGACATCCTGCAAGACGTCTTCTACGAGTTGGTGGAAGCGAACCGCCTGCTGATGCCGATCGAGCACGTGACCGGCTGGCTGTTTCGCGTGGCACGCAACCGCATCACCGACCTTTGGCGCAAGAAGCGGCCGGAGACGTTCAGCGACGCAGCAGTCCAGAACGAGGAGGGCGAGGTGCTGCAGATCGAAGATCTCTTGCCCTCGCCCGATGCCGGACCAGAGGCCCTGTACGCCCGCCAGGTGCTTCTCGAGGAACTCGAATTGGCGGTTGCCGAGTTGCCGGAGGAGCAGCGCGCTGTTTTCATCGGGCACGAGTTGGAAGGGCGCAGCTTCAAGGAGATGGCGGCTGAGACCGGGATGAGCGTGAATACGCTGCTCTCGCGCAAACGCTATGCGGTGCTGCATCTGCGTGAGCGATTGCAAAACATTTATGACGAATTTACGAAAGAGTGAGGAGAGCTGAACATGAGACCGAGATGGAAGAAATTGATTTGGATCGCTCCGCTGGCGATCCTGGGGCTTGTGGTATTTGTCACCATCGGCGGCGAAATCGTGCTGCATCTGTGGAATTGGCTGCTGCCGCCGCTGTTCGGCTGGCGCCAGATTGGCTTCTGGCAAGCGCTCGGACTTCTGGCGCTGTGCCGGATTCTCATCGGCGGCTTTGGACTCCACGGTGGCTCTCGCTCCAATGTCCGCCGCCGCGTGGCCGACCGCATGGCGGATCGTGTGGCCGAACGCTGGGAGCAAATGACTCCTGAGGAGCGGGAGCGATTCCGGCAGCGCGTCCGCGAACGTTGCGGCTTCGACCCAGCGCCCTCCGGCAGCGAGAGCAAGGGGCAATGAAGCCGTGTCGGCAGTGCCCAAGGCAATGCGGATCTAAGGATGGTCCGCCAATAGCGAACAAGGAGAGAGAGTCATGCACCCGACCAAGAAGAACGCGCGCATGGCGGCATTGTTTTATGTGCTCATGGGATTGCCAGCGCCGTTCGCCCTCATCTACATCCCGCGCATGCTGATCGTGCGCGGAGACGCGGCTGCGACCGCCAAGAACATCCTCGCGCACGAGATGCTCTTCCGTGCCGGTGTCTTCGGCGAACTGTTCTCTGCGGTCGCCTTCATCCTCCTAGCCTTGGCTCTCTACCGCCTGCTCAGTGGCGTGGACAAGACGCAAGCTTCACTGATGGTGATCTTGGTCGCCATTTCCGTCGCGATTACGTTCACAAATGCGATCCATAACATCGCCGCCCTGACCCTCGTCCGTGGCGCCGATTTCCTCGCGGTATTCGACAAACCCCAGCGAGACACCCTGGGCATGCTGTTCGTCGGCCTGCATCACCAGGGACTTGTTGTGAACCAGATATTCTGGGGTCTCTGGCTTCTCCCCTTCGGGGTGCTGGTGATGAGATCCGGCTTCCTGCCTCGCATCCTGGGCGTTCTGCTGATCGTGAACTGTTTTGGCTATGTGGCCGTCAGTGTCACGTCGCTGCTCTTGCCTCGGTACGCGAATCTGGTCTCCCGCGTGGTTCTGCCGGCGTTACTTGGCGAATTGTGGATCTGGCTGTGGCTTCTGATTAAGGGCGCGAAACCGCAACCACTGGCTGCCGCCGCGTGATCGCACGGACAGGAGCGGCTTAGGAGGAATGAAATGACGATCACCACCATCACCGAGTCACAACGCACGGCTGCAAAGATTGCAGGACTTGCTTTCCCAATCTCGTTCATCACCGTGGTGGCGGTCAATTTCGGCATCTTCGCCCGCCTCATCAGCGGCAATGCGGCGGAGACCGCTCGGAATATCCTGGCGCACGAAACACTATTCCGTATCGGCGTCGCGGGCAATATAGTTTACTGCGTTGCCGTTGTCGTGCTGCTGACAGCGCTTTACGTGATCCTCAAGCCGGTCAGCCAGAACCTTGCCTTGCTCGCGGCATTCGGCAGGCTGGTCCATGGCTTCACGTGGCTCCTGGTGACGATCAATCTCTTTACCGCCCTGCGGCTCTTGAGTAATGCTGATTACTCGCGCACGTTTGGGGCAGACCAATTGCCGGCCCTGGCGCGGCTGTACCTCAGCGGTTTGGACGCGTACTATGTCGGCTTGCTGTTTTGGGCATTGGGGGCCACTGTTGGCAGCTACTTGTGGTTCAAGTCGAACTACATCCCCAGAGCACTGGCTGGCTTTGGCGTGATCGCCAGCGCATGGTGCGCAGCCTGCACTTTCGTTTTTTACATCTTCCCCGACTTCTCCAAAGTAGTGAACCTGTGGTGGTTCGACTCGCCCATGGCTGTCTTCGAATTAGTGCTGAGTTTTTGGCTGCTGTTTAGAGGAATACGAGGACCGCTCGCCGCGTAGCGGTCCCAGCATCAACCGCCCTTTTGATTGCGGGTGCAAAAGACCAACCATTAGACGCACAGCGCGCCGTGAATCCTTGATTCAGTCGACCGGTAAGGAGGAAGGAGCATGAATGCAGATGAAATGAAGCAACGCATTGCAGAAGCGTCGCCGCGTCTCAAGGCCAGGGTGGCCGGCGTCTTTCAACTGCTGGAAGCTCTGACGGCTACATTCGGCCAGGTGATCGTTCTCGGCAGGTTGGTCGTCGCCGATAACGCCGCGGCTACCGCGGCCAACATCCTGGGGCACGAGCGGTTATTTTGGTTGGGGTTCACATCCTCCCTCATGGGGGCGGTGTTCCATATCGCTTGGGCGGTTCTCTTGTATGAGTTGCTGAAACCTGTCAACAGGACCCTCTCTTTACTCGCAGCATTCGTCATTCTCGTGGGATCCGCGATTCAGGCTCTTACCGGCCTGTTGTACCTCGCTCCTTTGCTGATCCTGCAAGGCGGTAGCTCCATGAGCGCATTTACGACGGCACAATTGCAGGCGCTGGCGTCCATGTTTCTCAAATTGAATGCTTACGCCTTGAATGTGCATCTGGTGTTTTTCGGATTCTGTTGCCTCCTGTTCGGCTACCTCATTTTCAGGTCCACGTTCCTGCCCCGAGTTCTGGGAGTGCTATTTGCGATCAGTGGCTTAGGTTGGGTGACCTATCTATACCCGCCGCTCGCATACTATCTGTTCTTCCCGTACATCGCTGCCGCCTCCGCCCTCGGGGAAGTACCGCTGGAGCTATGGCTCATCGTGATGGGCGTAAACGCGCAACGATGGAGAGAGCAGGCCAGCGCCGCGGGGGTCCGCGCATGAAAGCCGCCGTCTATACCAAATATGGACCTTCGGATGTTGTCCAAGTCACGGACGTCGAGCAACCGGTTCCGACGGACAATGAAGTCTTGATAAGAGTTCGCGCGGCTTCTGTCAATCCCTATGACTGGCACTTCATGAGAGGCAGGCCGTACTTCCTTCGCATAGCGGCCGGGCTGCGCAAACCAAAGGTCACACGACTTGGCGTTGACGTTGCCGGCCGGGTGGAAACGGCCGGCAGGAACGTGACGCAGTTCAAACCAGGCGACGACGTGTTCGGCCTGTGCCGTGGGGCCTTTGCCCAGTACGCGTGCGCTTCCGAATCAAAACTTGCCCGGAAGCAGGAGGACGTGACGTTTGAGCAAGCCGCCTCTGTCCCGATCGCAGGATTGACTGCATTGCAGGGCCTTCGCGATAAGGGAAAGATTCAGCCGGGGCAGAAGGTCCTGATTAACGGTGCGGCGGGAGGAGTGGGTACGTTCGCGGTGCAGATTGCCAAGTCGTACGGCGCAAGTGTGACTGGCGTATGCAGCACCAGGAATGTGGACATGGTGCGAACCATCGGCGCAGATCAGGTCATTGATTATACCCGGGAGGATTTCACCAAGAGGGAGCAGCGTTATGACCTGATTCTCGACTGCGTTGCGAACCATTCGCTGTCGGCATTCCGGCGAGTGTTAAGTTCCAAAGGGAACTACATCATGGTCGGAGCAGCAGACAGTGGCGGCCGGTGGATGATCGGTCTCCTGGCTCGATTGATCAAAGCGGTTGTGTTGTCGTTGTTCGTGAGCCAAAAGCTGGGGATGGTTGGGGCGAAGGTGAACGAAGAAGACCTGACCATCCTGCACAACCTGATGCAGGCCGGAAAAGTGAAACCCGTCATCGACCGGCGTTACTCGTTGAATGAAGTCCCCGAGGCTATCCGCTATCTGGAAGAAGGGCACGCTCGAGGAAAAGTCATCATAACCATGGAATAGAACAACAAAACTCGACACTGTGCTGCACGCGCCTTAGCTCTGCTGCGTTTCGCAAAGCGGGCGTCGCGGCGCGGCTTCAGGTTCGCGCCGCTTTGTGAGAGAATGGCGTTAGAGAAGAAAGGGCAGGGAATGAGCGTTTCGGCCGGAAGAAACGGCGCACTGGAGAGGCCCGACGACTTTGGGAAGCTGCTCGAACAGGAAGGGATTCTGTTCACGCAGCTCGACAAGGTGGTGAACTGGGCGCGGAAGAATTCGATTTGGCCGCTGGGGTTTGGCCTGGCGTGCTGCGCCATCGAGATGATGTCCATGGCGGCGTCGCGCTACGACATCGCGCGGTTTGGCGCGGAAGTGTTCCGCCCGTCGCCGCGGCAGGCCGACTTGATGATTATCGCCGGGCGCGTCTCGGTGAAAATGGCGCCGGTGATCAAGCAGCTTTACGACCAGATGCCCGAGCCGAAGTGGGTGATCTCGATGGGGGCGTGCGCGACTTCGGGAGGCGTGTTCAACAATTACGCCATCGTGCAGGGCGTGAACCAAATCATCCCCGTGGATGTGTATGTTCCCGGGTGCCCGCCGCGTCCCGAGGCGCTGTTGTACGCCATCCTGCAGCTTCAGAAGAAAATCGAGAACGAGCGCGGGTCGTTCAAGCGCGCGCTGAACATCGCTTAGTCTCTCGTGATTGCCCTCCACTTGGTCCTCGAGTCCTGCATTGCCTTGACCGTTTCGCCCGCCGAAGTGCGGAAATCCGCGTGACAATGGTCACATTGACCGGTAGTGAACGTCACTGCATTTGCGCAAAGTAGGGATTACAAGAGAAGCATCGAGAACGGAGAATGCAGATGGAAGAGAGCCGCCGAGGCCGCGGGGAAAAGAAAGACCTCGCAAGGCTTACGACTCCACCTCGTCAGGCGTGCAGTGGGGGGCGATTGGGGTATGACCATCGAGCATCCTTCCCTCTCGGATCAGACAGCGGCGGGGCACGAAGCACACGTAAAGCGCCCCGGAATGCGACGCACCGGCCCTTCAGGGCCGGAAGGCTTCGGCGCCCGCCGCTGTCTTCCATTTCAAGGGCCGTTCCTCGGGACGAGGAACAAGATTGAGAGCTGAGGAGGAAGAAAATGACGAACCTGATTCCGCGTGATGCGTTCTTTCAGGATCTGTTCGATTTCCGGCGTGACTTCGACCAGATCTTCAACCGCATCCTGATGGGCAAGCCCTGGGAGAAGGAACTGTTTGCTCCCGGGACATCGTTCAACTTTGTGCCGGCAGTCGAGACTTTTGTGGACAAGGACTCCAAGAAGTATTTCTGCCGCGTTACTCTGCCGGGAATCGAGCCCAAGGATGTACAGATCCACGTGCAGGGCAACCTGCTCACCATCAGCGGGGAGCGGAAACTCACCCGCACCAACAAAGAGCTGGACCTCTTTGACGAGGAGATTGTCTATGGGAAGTTCGAGAGGGAGCTGACGCTTCCCGAGGGCGTGAACACCGACAAGCTCTTCGCCGAATATGCCAACGGCGTTCTGGAAGTCACAGCGCCGGTCCTGGCAGCCGCGCTGCCGCGGAAAGTCGAAATCAAGACGGTGCCCATGATCAAGCAAGTTGCAGCGTAAGGCACTGTCCTAGCGAATGGCCCGGAGAGCGATCTCTTCGGGCCATTCCCTTTTATGGGTAGAAGTAAAGGCTGTGGAGGCGCAGGGAAATGAAGGGCGTTCCATTTCAAGTTTGAGCGGGGGCACGCTCCAGCGCGGCGCGGTCCCAATTTCCCAGGCTTGCGCCCGCATCATAAGTGCTTTGCAAAAATTCCAGCAGGGTGTCTTCCGGGGAGGAGGCTTTCCGCACGTCGTCGTACATCAGAAAGAATTCCTTCATCGTGGGACTGTAAAACGCACTGCTCGGGCGAATCGCGGCTTTGGAAAATCCCTCGGGTTCGGGAGCCGCGTACGCGTAGAATGCGGGATCGGTAATTTCACCGCTTCCCGGCCAGAACCCAACGCTGATATCTTCGTGCGAGTATCCTTCCTTGGTGATCAAGTCTGCTCCCGGACGGTCGGGCGCGCGGCGCCCGGAAAACCGTGATACCGCCAGGTCCATAGCTCCCCAGAAAAAATGCACGGGGCTGCATTTGCCGATGAACCCGGCGCGGAATTCCTTGAAAACTGTATCTACGGAAACGAGAATCCGCCAGAATCGGTGCGCATATTCCGGGTCGTACGAGGCATGAGTGTCGTCCCGATCGAATCGGATGGGATTGGGAACCTCCTGGGGCATGGGCCA
>DASQHY010000161.1:0-6442 GCA_035631855.1 Candidatus Acidiferrales bacterium | reverse complement strand
CGGCCGGCGAAGCCATCGAACGAATTCACAGCAAGAGCAACGAGTTCATCCTGCACCTCGACGTGGACGTGATTGCGGATTTTCCGGCGACGAATTATCCGGGCAGCGGAGGATTGAGTCTCGACGAAGTCCGCGAAGCGCTGAAGGTGTTTGCGCAGCAGAAGCATCTCGCCGCAATCGAAGTTACTGCCTACAATCCCGCGAAAGACCCGGAAGGCAGCGGCGCGAAACTGATTCTCGATTTGCTTACGGACGTCCTGCGCGCCCGGCTGGAGAAGCTGAAAGAAGAGGTGGCCGCGACAGTTCCGGCACTGGCTTCGGCGGCGGCATCGGCACAGCCCCAGGGCGACGCATCCCCGCAAACAAGCGAGGGGACGCCTCCCGAGCCACCTTCCGATTCAGGCGCCGCAGCGCAGGTTGCAACGGTAGCCTCCGGTGAGGCGTGGCCCTCCGAAAAACGTGAGGTTGAAGAAACCGCCACCTCAGCCGGGGAAGATCCGAGTCCCTCCGAAGCAACCAGCGAAACGGAAGAATCCCAATCCTAGCTCCTTCCTTTTTCCCTTGCGACTTTTGAGTCACTCCGCAGCGAAAAGCCCGCCGCGCCGCCTAATCATCTTCGACGTGGACGGCGTGCTGGTGGACACGCGCGGATCGTTTCAGCAGACCACCCTCGAGACCGTGGAATTTTTCACGGGCAGAAGAGTTACCCGAACGGAGCTGCACCGCTGGAAAAATCGCCCCGGTTTCAACGACGACTGGAAGCTTTCGCATGAATGGGTTCGCGCGCTGGGAGGCGATTTCGAATTCGAAGAGGTGAAGAGGAAATTTCAGGAGATTTATTGGGGGAAGAACGGCAAAGGAAATGTCTCTCAAGAAAAGTGGCTGCTGCCCCGCGGCACGCTGCGGCGGTTGCAGAGGATTGCGGATCTGGCCATTTTTACCGGACGCGTCTGGCGGGAAATGGACTACACGTTGGACCGCGCCCGAGTGCGCGAATTTTTCGATCCCATCCTGACGGTCGAGGAAGTGGCGCGGCCAAAGCCCGACCCGGAAGGCCTGCTGAGAATCTTGGGAGGGCGACCCGCCTCCCTCGCCCTCTACGTGGGCGATAACGTGGATGACGCACTTGCAGCGAAATGTGCGGAAATGCGATTTGTGGGAGTACTACCGAGGAACAGCCAGGAGCGGCGGCAAAAGGGGTCGCAACTAAGAAAGCTGGGCGCGGAATCCATCCTCGGGGAAATTAGCGAGTTGGAAGCGTGGCTGGAGCGAGCCTGGAAAACGCGCGGAGCACCCGGAACTTCTTTCCCATCCGAAGGATAGGACTAACTGGTAGTACCGAAAAGGACACCAGTACCATTGTTCGGTTCGTACCCAGCCTTCATATTTGAATCCAGAGGCGGGGTTTCTGCCCCAATCGTGGCTATGAATGCCAACACCAGGACCACGGCGGCTCGCGCGTTCGTCCGCAGCCTGAATATTCTCCTTAAGTTCGCCCGTATGTATGATTTCGGGCATCCACGCACGGCGAAGCAATACGAAACCGCCTGGACGGAATTGCGGACTGCGCTTGGCGACAACCAGGCAGGCCTTCTCCTCGCAGTGTCGGGAGACCAGCTTCTGCTGGATGGCGTGGCCTTGGAGTCCGCGGCTGCGGAGAAGAGTTTTGCCAAAATGCTCTCCGCCTCGGGAATCGCGAGCATTCACTTCTCGCCCGATGTCACGCAAGCCAGCCTCGCAAAATTCGTCCGTGGGTTTCCCACCGGCAGCGGAGCGAAGCCCGCACAGCTTGCCGAACAATTGAAAGCGGCGCTGCAGGGCGATCATCACATTCATGTCAATGAAGTCTGTTTTGTGCCGGCCGATTCTGCGGTCGCCAAGTCGACAATCGCGGCACAGATCACGGCGCGCACGCTCGGCATGGATTCCGAAGCGGCGAACGAGCTTTTCAACGATCCAGAAAAATTGTTGCAATTGATTGTCGCCGCAGAAGGGAATAAAGGCGGCGGCGGAACAGGCGCGGATGGTCCCGGTGGAGGTGGCTCCGGACAAGGTGGGCCCGGTTATGGCGGCCCAGGAGGCGGAGGATACGGCTCAGGCGGCCCGGGCGACGGCCTTGGTGGCGGTTATGGCCCTGGAGGGTATGGCAGTGAGCGCATGAATTCAGGTGAGCCTGGCAGCGGTATGGGAGGCCCGGGCTCTGGTTTTTATTCCGGCGGAACATCGGGTCCAGGAGGGCAGTTTTCTCCCGTCGGTGGTTCGGGATCCGCAGGTGGTGACGCGAGCACTTGGAACATTGTCGGAGGCAGCGGCGGCGGCCCCCCACTCGATCCGAACGCGGGCGGCTTCTGGTTGAAAGGCGACGCCACGACTCCGAGCGGTGGCCCGGGAGTGGCAGGCAGACCTTCAACAGGCGCTCCGGTTGGCGCGCCGGGAGCAGGCAGCGGACCGTCGGGTGCCGGTTCTCCTGGCTCAGCCAGCGGCTGGAACATCGTTGGAAGCAGCGGGAGCGGCGCTCCACTGGATCCGAGCGCGGGTGGATTTTGGCTGAAGGGTGATTCCGCCGGCTCCGTTGGTGGACCGGGGCAAGGCGGGCCATCCGTGACAGGCGGCCCAGTGTCGCAAGGGTCGAGCGCTGGCCAAGGCACAACAAGCGGAGCGACGGGTGGTGGGGCCGGCGCAGACGGCGGTTGGAACATTGTTGGCGGGGCAGGCGGTGGCACTCCGCTGGATGCGAACGCTGGCGGGTTTTGGTTGAAGGGCGAAGGAGGAGGCCAGGGAGCAGGCTCGACGCCCACCGGGCGCGGACCAAGTGGAGCTCCCACGAATCGCGGCGGGAGTGGACCAGGTTCCTCCGCGGGCGGCGGTTCCGGAGCACCTGGGTCATGGAACATTGTCGGCGAAAGTGGCGGCGCTCCTGTCGACCCCAATGCCGGCGGGTTTTGGCTCAACCAGGGAGATTCGAATAGCCCTTCAGGGTCATCCGGTCCGGGGACACTTCCAGGCGGAAGTCCCGCGGGATATCCCGGAGGTGGCGCCGGAGCGGGGACAGGTCCCGGCCGCGGGCCCGGCGAGGGTGGCGGGCTTCCCGGAGGCGTTCCTGGAACTGGCGTCGGAGGCGGGGGAACAGGATCGAGCTCCGGGCGAGGGCCGCATATTTGGAGGACTCCGGCGGGTGGCGGCGAAGGTGACCGCGCGCAAGGTGGGCGTTGGACGAGCGCAACAGCCGGGATGCGCGGCGGCCGTTCCGCTCGAGCGGGCTCGATGGCTGTCGAGACCGGATTGATGACTTTGCAGCAAGAAGAGCTGCAAGGCATTTTGCAAGTGTTGGCGCAAATTGCCCGGACGAGCGATGGCGACAAAGACAAGCTCGATCCCAGCTCGTTTCAGTCGCGGCTCTCCACGCTGCCCCGCCGCGCTCGTTTCACGATCAGCCAGGCTCTCTCCGCTCTCGCTGCGCAAGCTCCCTCCGACGCAGCCGACCGGCCGACGCTCCTGAAGCTCGCGGAACATATCGCCATCCGGTTCGCGCTCGAGAGCTATGAGCGCGGCGATATCGAGGTGAATGCGGTTCGCCAGTTGCTCGAGGAAATGAACACCGAGCTGGACGGCCTTCGCAAGATTCTTGGCGTGTATGAAGAAAAAATGGCCCGCGCGGGGATCCATGTGGATTCTCACGTCGATCTGCTCGCAAAGGAATTCTGGGCGCAGGTGCCGGAAGAGAAAAAGAAGGCAGTGCTGGATTCCGCCGATTCGTGGTGCGTCCCGCCGGCCAAGGTGCGCGAGTACGTCGAAAAACTGAAGGAAAAAGGCGAAACGGAAGAAGCCGAGAAAGTCCTTCGAAATTATGCGAGCAATATCACGAAGAAGGCCGATGAGCCGCGACGCCAGACGGCGATGGGGTTGGCCGAGCTCGCTCCGGTGTACGCGAAATGCGACGAGCGTCTGCTGATTGAGACCATTCGTCAGACCGGCGTACAGCTTGCGGAAGAAAAAGATTCACAGATGCAGAGCTTGGTTGGCGCGGCCTTCGTTCGTCTGACGCAGGAAGCCACCGCGATCCGAGCCTATCCCGCGGTCCAGCGCGCCGTGGAACTCGTCGAATACGTGGAGAAGGAACGCCCGGGGTTGGGCAAAAATTTGCGGCCGAGGATGTCGGTCGAAAACCGCCTGCCGGAATTCATCGAGGAAGCGCTCAAGTCAGGGGAGGTGCCCGGCGGATTGGCCGACTTGCTCCGGCGGATTCCTAACCCAGCTTCGGAGCAACTCGCCCTGCGGTTCAGCCGCGCGGGGTTCCGCGAGGACTGCGAACTTCTCGTTTCCATGCTCAATGTGCTGGGACCGGAAGGGCTCGAGCATTTGCGGAATCAATTGGAAAAGGGAAGCACCCATGAAGCGATCGATGCTGTGGGGATTCTCGCCCGCGCCGACGTCGAAACGCTTCGCAAGGTCTTGCCAGAGCGCATGAAGGAGTGGAAGCGTACGGCGCACGACCGCGTGGTGCGCCAGATTGCGGCCAGCGGCGCAGTGGAACGCGGCCGCCTGCTGCTGGAAATTTTTGATTACCTCGACGCGCTGATTCGTCCGCTCGCCGTCGATGAAATCGGAATGAGCGGAGAGCAGTCCGCCGACATGCGCCTGTTGCGCTTGGCTGAGGGTGACCTTCCCAGCGATGGCACTGATTACCTCCGATTGAAGGCCATTGAAGCGCTGGGCAGATTGCGCACGGCCGGCGCCGAAGCTGTCCTGCGAAAAGTGGCGGAAGCTCGCAGAGCATTCCGTTGGGCGAACCCCAGCGAACTGCGGCTGGTGGCAGCTCAGGCGATGGAAAAGATCGATCCCGAATGGGTGCGCAACTTTATGTCCAAGAGCGGCTTGAACCTCGCCGAATTCTCCATCGAGCCACTCGATTCGGATCCGGAATCTTCCGCCATTCGCCAGCGGCGCTATCCACGCCTGCGGCTGGAACACCCGGTTGCCGCGACAACCACGAACCTGAAGGAAAACTGCCGTATGGAAATCCCCGAGATGACCCTGGGAGGCGGCGTGGCCGTTTGCGAGCAGAGCCTGCACCCCGGAAGTATTGTCGCGTTGCGGTTGAATGCGTCGCAGAAATCCGTAAAAGCGCAAACCATCGTGCGCGACGCGAATACGCAAGCTCGCGCTTTTGAAGTGGTGGAGATGGATATGGAAGAGCGCGCCAAGTTGCGCAAACTGCTGGTTCAAATCGGCAACGCGCTGAAGCAGACCACCCCGAAGGAGCGCAACCGGCGCGCGGCCCGAACGATTCTCTCGACTCCCACATCCTGAGGAGTTTCTTCTCAGTCAGCATCCTGCGGAAAATCCTGACGAAATGGTGCGGGCGAATCCTTCGCTTGCGGAACTTTTCCCTCCGGACGCATTGCGCCCAATGATATCGCCGCAATGAAGAGAGCCATCAGCGCGGCAAAGGCCGCAAAATACGCCGGCCGCGAGCGGGTGGTTATGAGAAACCATCCGGCGAGCATCATTCCCGCAGTAACGGCGTAGCAGAGAAGGGCCACACCACGGGCCGGCCATCCATGCTGGCGGAGTAGGTCGTCCGCAATTATCTTTTCAAGATCTTCGATAAGGTCGGCGTGTCGAGCCGCGTCGAACTGGTCCTTTACTGCCTGCACCAGCGATTCGTCAGTCCTCTCAGCATGGCAAGTTGAATCCCGGGAGTCGTGACTTGCGATTCGTGACTCGTGACTCGTGTGTTCGCGTCCAGGAGCCGTGAATACGGAAGTATGTTTTTTGTACCGATTAGAAATTTTTTTGCTCTTTGTTTTCATGGGCTTAGCGATTTCTTAATTTCCACGTGTACCGATTAGCCGCCTTCGCTCTTGAGCTTCGGCGCGCCAGGGCTTTTTCCTCGCCTTTTGATTTTTGTTTGCTCCGACGAGGCGAGTGGCGAGTGGCTAGTGGCGAGTGGCGAGAACAAAGCGACCACTTTGCGCGGGTGAGGAAGCGCAAGCGGTTGGCAACTCCTCCTTTCCATCGAACGCCGGGAGTGAACTCCCGGCCTCCTATAATGCGAGGAAGCACGTCACAGAAGCGCAAAATGGCGTGCGTGTGACGGGTAGAAAAATTATCTATCTGTGTTTTCAAGGGGATGCAGCGGCGTCTACCTCCGGCGTGTGACGGGTACTGATCTCCCAGGCTCTCCTTACCGGAGACCTGGGAGCCCTTCCTTGATGGGAATGATGAGCGGATTGGACTTAGGGGCGGAGAAAAATCGGTCATGAGTGACGCGTGACGAGTAGAGACGAAAAATGCGAATGTGTGACGATTGAAAAATTTTTCGGTGAGTGTTTTCATGGAGTTAGCGTGCGATTCAATATCGGGATGTGACGATTGAGCCCTCAAAGCGGAGGGGGATAGGGCGGCAAGGAAGCAAGGAGGCAAGAAGGGGCCCTTCGCC
>DASQHY010000160.1:0-31044 GCA_035631855.1 Candidatus Acidiferrales bacterium | reverse complement strand
GAAGCTGTGGCCGCCGGAGTAGTCGCATTAGTCTTGCCGCGGCTGGGGTGGCGATACGTCTTCTTCGCCGGAGTGCTTCCCGCTCTGGTTGTTTTTTGGATTTACCGGAGCGTGCCCGAGTCGGAGATCTGGACCAGGCATGCCCAACAACCGCAACGCGGCTCTCTTCGTATTCTGTGGAGAAAGGACATCCGCTGGAACGGCGTCCTGGCGACGGCCATGAACGCCTGCGCCATGTTCGGTTACTGGGGCCTGTTTTCCTGGATTCCCGCATACCTGGCGCTTCCGATTTCTCAGGGTGGGCGCGGGCTGGGACTAGTGAAGACGACCTGGTGGTACATCGTGCTCTGCGCCGGGAAGTGGCTGGGCTACACGTTGTTCGGTTTCTTTGCCGACTCCTTCGGCAGGCGGCGCCCCTACATTGGTTTTATGCTGATCGCTGCTGCCTTGGTCCCCATTTACGGTTTGGTGGCAAGCCCCCTGTGGCTCCTTGTACTCGGCCCCCTCGTGGCGTTTTTCGGAACGGGCTTCTTCTCCGGCTATGGCGCCATTACCGCGGAGTTGTTTCCGGGAGAAATTCGCGCCACGGCCATGGGATTGAGCTACAACATTGGCCGTGGCTTGTCTGCGGCGGCGCCCTTCGCACTGGGGGCCTTGGCCAAACACTACGCCTTGGGTTCGACCTTCCTTCTACCCGCAGCGGCCTTTTTTGCCGGCGCAATGTTGGCGCTGGCACTGCCGGAAACCAAGGGGAAGCAACTGGACTGAGGCTTCGCTTCGCGTTTCTCTCGCGCAAGCCCGAGAGGTTGATTCGCCTGCACGACTCCGGGCGTGATTCGCGGCGTCTTCCTTAGTATAGTTGGACCAGTGCGGAAGTGGCGGAACTGGCAGACGCACAGGACTTAGGATCCTGTGGCCGCAAGGCCGTGGGGGTTCAACTCCCTCCTTCCGCACCAGAATTGCACGAAGAGAACCTGCCCTGCCGGGAGTATTCAATTAAACACCTTTCATTTCATCGGTTTAACTTAACGATGGACCTTTAATACTATATTCACGTTCGGTTCACACAGGGGTAAGCAGCCGCGCCTACTTTGTGGGCGGGGCCCCTTCCAAAGACCCCTGAGATTTTCACTCAATTGAAAAACTCAAGAGGAGCGTGAAGAAGTTCTATGCGAATCTTAACCACGATTTGTCTGTTGCTCCTGGTTCCAGGTCTGATCCTGGCCCAGTCCAGCGCGCCAAAACCTGATTCCACCACTGACAGTTCAGCCGTTGCGAACGAATTGAAGGCCCTGCGGGAAGCGCTCGCCGACCAGCAAAAGCAGATTGCCCGGCAGCAGGAGGAAATCGAACGGCTCAAACAACAGCAGGCCGCAAAGCAGGATATGTCCGCCGACGCTCCCAACGGGACGCCGCGGATCATGGACGCCGCGCTCCACACCGCCGCGCCGGCACGTGAAGTGTCTCCCGCCCCCAATCGCCTGGGGCAGGGCGACGACAAGAAGGAGTCGCCACTGTCGTTTAAGATTGGCGGAGCCGACTTCACCCCCGGCGGGTTCATGGACTTCACCACCATTTTCCGCTCCACAAACACCGGCAATCCGGGAGGAACCAACTTCTTTGCCATCCCCTTCAGCAATACCGTCGGTGGGCACCTGACGGAGACGCGCTTCACCGCGCAGAACTCGCGTCTCAGCCTGAAAGCCACGAGTAAGTTCGGAGAGAACAATGTCACCGGCTATGCGGAGATGGACTTCCTGGGCAATGACGCGGCGAATGTCTTTGTGACTAGCAACAGCCACACGTTTCGTCAGCGGTTGTACTGGCTGGATTTGAGGCGCGGCGAGTGGGAGTTCCTGGCCGGACAATCCTGGAGCTGGTTAACTCCCAATCGCGTGGGACTCTCTCCGGCTCCTGCGGACATTTTTTACAGCCAGAATGAGGACTTCAACTACCAGGTCGGCCTCACCTGGACGCGCGCGCCGCAGTTCCGCGTGGCCTATCACCCGAACGACAATTGGGCGTTAGGAGTCGCCCTGGAGAACCCGCAGCAGTTTACCGGTCAAGGCGCGGAGGTGACTTTCCCTAACGGAGGCGCCAACAACTTCAACGCTCAACTCGCCGCGCAGTTTGATGCCGCCAACAACTCCGGCACGCCCAACCTTCACCCCGACATCATCCCCAAAATCGCCTATGACAATGATCTTGGCGGGAAGCACTTCCACGCAGAAGCCGCTGGACTGCTTACTACGGTTAAGATAACCAATCTCGCGTCAGGCGTGTTTGTAAAGCACAGCAAGACCGGCGGCGGCGTTTCAGCGGCCGTGAATCTGGAACTGGTCAAGAACTTCCGCATCGTCGCCAACGGGTTTTTGAGTGACGGCGGCGGACGCTACATCTTCGGCATGGGCCCCGACGTTGTGGTGCGCGCGGTAACCGCTCCGGGAGGCGTTACCTGTACCTCGACCGGATCTGGGCTGAGTCTCGTAGTGACAGGCAATTGCGACCTTAAGCCCTCTCTGGTCCACTCGGGTTCCGGGATCTTCGGGTTCGAGGCCCAGGTAACGCCGAAAACCATGTTCTACGGCTACTACGGCGGCGCCTACTTCCAGCGTAACTTCTTTCCTGACATCACAGGGGGCACTGCCCAGCCTCTTATTGGGTTTGGTGGTCCGAGCGTGGGGAATACCGCCGTGCAGAACCGGTCCATCCAGGAGCCTACGTTTGGATGGATTCAAACCTTCTGGAAAGAACCGCAATACGGGGCGCTGCAGCTCATCACGCAGTATTCCTACGTGACCCGTTCTCCGTGGTTTGTAGCAACCGGCGCGCCCAAGAACGCGCATCTCAGCATGGGCTGGGTGGACCTGCGCTACGTCCTCCCGTAACAAGCTTCTGGCCTAACACGCACAGAGCGCCGAGTTCCGGCGCTCTGTGCTCTTTTCCCCGCGGGGCCTTCCCTTGCCTGCCGGTGTTGCGCAAGCTCATCCCCCTGAGATACAAGACTTGTGATGGAACGTTCGCTTAAGGAACTCCTCGACCTTTACAATCCTGCCGCCTCGCTCGAACACGCTTCGACCATTCCCGCGCCGTGGTACACCGACCCGCGCATCTCGGAATTGGAGCGGCAAGCGGTCTTTGCGCGAACCTGGCAAGTGGTTGGCCGCGCCGAGCAGTTGCGCGAGAAAGGAAGTTTCCTGACCGCGGGGGTTGCCGGCGAACCCGTCGTCGTGGTTCGTGGCGAAGATGGAATTGTGCGCGGGTTCTTCAACGTTTGCAGGCATCACGCCGCGGCCGTGGTAACCGAACCCGCGGGCCGCGCCGCGCAGTTTCGCTGCCCCTATCACGGCTGGACCTATGGAACCGACGGCGCGCTCAAAGGCGTGCCGGAGTTCGAAGGCGTCTGCAATTTTGACCGCGCCAAGAACGGCCTCCTCCCCGTCCGCGCGGAACTCTGGGAAAACTTTGTCTTCGTCAATCTCGACGCCCAGGCGAAACCCCTTCGGGAATTTCTCGGCGGCTTGACTCTGCTGGTCGAGCCGCTGCGCCTGGGCGAGCTGCGATTTTTCGAGCGGCGGACCTACACGCTGCAGTGCAACTGGAAAGTGTATGTGGACAACTACCTCGACGGCGGCTACCACGTTCCGCATCTGCACAGAGGGCTGAACAGCGTTCTCGAGTACAAGCAATACACCGTTGAAAACTTCGAACACTATTGCGTGCAGTCGAGCCCGGTGCGCTCCGATGCGGATTCCGACGCCGCGGCCGCCGCCACGCGGCAAGGCCGCGCCTTTTACTTATGGCTCTACCCGAATTTCATGATCAACGCCTATGCAGGAGTGATGGCCACGAATTTGGTCCTCCCGCTCGGCATTGACCGCTGCGAAGTCATCTTCGATTTTTATTTCGCGGACACCGGCGTGGCATCGCTGGCGCATCATCGGGAAAGCATTACCGTGAGCGAAAAAGTGCAGGAGGAAGACGTGGCCATTTGTGAAGCGGTCCAGCGCGGGCTGCATTCCCGCGCCTATGGTGCAGGCAGGCTCTCCGTGCGCCGCGAAGCCGGCGAGCACCTTTTTCACCGACTCCTGCACGCCGACTTGACAAAAGGATTGGAGCAGGCAGCGCATCAAATGTAAGCTGGAGTGGCTTAGTTGACGCCGCGCAGCGGGTACCCTATACTGACTTTTTGCTGAGTGCCTCACCCGGTGAACCTTTCCTGCCCATTCGTTCGGAATCCGAAGCAGTCAAGGGCAGTCGCAGCGATGCCTAGGCTGAGGCACGGCATGTTGGCCCGCAAAATGAAACGACGACCATGAGCGAAACCACCTGCCGCCGGGATCTGGATCTGGAAATCCCCGCGGAAGAAGTCCAGAAAGCACTGGAAAAAGTGGCCAAAGAATTCGCGCGTATCGCGCGTGTGCCGGGCTTTCGCCCGGGGAAAGCGCCGGTCACCTTGATCCGGCGCCGCTTCGCGGAAGATATCAAGAGCGAGGTCCTGCAATCGCTGGTTCCGGAGCATCTGGAAAAAGCCGTGACGGAGAAAAACCTCCGGCCGGTCTCGCAACCTCAGGTGGAGAAAATCGATTATTCGGAGACCGGGCCGCTGAAGTTTCACGCCAGCTTTGAGGTTCTGCCGGAATTTTCGCTTGGCGAATACAAGAATCTTGAAGTGGAGATCGAGCCGCTGGACCTCTCCGACTCCGACGTGGACAAAACGCTCGAAGAAATGCGCGAGCGCGCCGCAACGTTCGTTCCTGTGGAAGGCCGCGCGATCGAGAATGGCGACTACGCGCAACTGAAGTTGCTGGGAACGCCCGCGGGCGGCGGCGAGCCGCTGCAAGCCGACAACATTCTGTGCCACATCGGCGCGGAAGAAACCATTGGCGCGTTCAATGAAAACCTCCGCGGCGCGTCCACCGGCGAGCACAAGAAATTCGATGTGGTGTATCCCGCGGACTATCCGGATGCGAAACTCGCCGGAAAAACGTACCACTACGCCATCGAAGTCCTCGGCATCAAAACCAAAAAACTCCCCGATTTGAA
The DNA here is from genome assembly GCA_035631855.1 of Candidatus Acidiferrales bacterium. Classification (GTDB taxonomy): domain Bacteria; phylum Acidobacteriota; class Terriglobia; order Acidiferrales; family UBA7541; genus DASQHY01. The sequence goes on along the minus strand of DASQHY010000160.1, from coordinate 25,998 downwards.
CGACGAGTTCGCAAAGGATGTGAGCGAGGCGGCCACGCTCGAAGAGCTCCGCTCCCAGATGCGCAAGAATCTCGAGGCGGCGCGGGAGCAGCGGCAAAAGCAATTGGGGCGCAATAAAATCTTGGAAAAGCTGGTCGCCGCGCACGATTTCCCGGTCCCCGAAGTGCTCGCGGAAGGCCAGATGGATGTCCGCCTGGAGCGGGCGGTAAGGTCCCTGGCGGCGCAGGGCGTGGACCCGCGGGCCGTTAACGTGGACTGGGTGGCGCTGCGGCGCCGCCAGCGCGACCCCGCCATCGAAGACGTGAAGGCGGAGTTGCTTCTGGACCGCATCGCCTCCGCGGAAAGCATTGACATAAGCGAGGAAGAACTGCAGCGCGAGATGGCCCACCTGGCCGAACACAGTGGTGAATCCGCCGCGGTGCTTCGCGCCCGCTTGACAAAGCAGGGGTCGCTCGATAGGATGAAATCGAAGCTCCGGAGCGATAAGACTCTCGAGTGGCTCTACCAGAATTCCCGGGTTCGCACAGCATCTGCTGGAAAATAGAGGAAGCGGGCCTGGCTCCTCAGGGCAATACTAAATTTCTCCGATGAAATATTCAGACGATTCGAGCTCGCGCGCCACAACGCTCATCCCCATGGTCGTGGAACAGACCAACCGTGGGGAGCGGGCCTACGATATCTATTCCCGCCTGCTCAAAGAGCACATCATCTTTATCGGGACTCCGATCGATGATCACGTGGCCAACCTGGCCACGGCGCAGATGCTCTTTCTTCAGGCCGAGGACCCGGAAAAAGACATCCAGCTCTACATCAATTCTCCGGGGGGCTCGATTACCGCGGGCATGGCCATTTATGACACCATGCAATTCGTCAAGCCCGACGTGGTCACCACGTGCATCGGTCAGGCGGCTTCTATTGCTGCGCTGCTGCTGACCGCGGGCGCGCCCAAGAAGCGTTTTTCGCTGCCCAATTCGCGCATCCTGATCCATCAGCCGTGGCTTTCGGGCTTGTCGGGCCAGGCAACTGACATTGACATCCACGCCAAGGAAATCCTGCGGATGCGCTCCATTATCAACAAGCTGATCGCCGAGCACAGCGGCCACCCGCTGGAAAAGGTGGAGAAAGACGTGGAGCGCGACTTCATCATGTCGGCGCAGCAGGCCAAAGAATACGGCTTGATCGACGAGATCATTTACAAGCACCGCTGAAGCGGAATGGGCCGTACCAAACAGTAAGCAGAAGGCGGAAACTCTGGCTTTACTTCGCGAGAATCGGACCTAGAATAGCACTAGACAAGCTTCCCGGCACGGGAAGCGGTGTGAGGCCACCAACCCGGTGAGAAAATTCAGCACAGATGAACCGCTGCGCTGTTCTTTTTGCCATAAGACGCAGGAGCAGGTCGAAAAGCTGATTAGTTCGCCTTCCGACTATCCGCGGGCCTACATCTGTAACGAATGCGTGGGCGTTTGCCAAACGATTTTGGAGGATGAGAAGCGCGAGCAGGCTTCGCCCTCCAACAGGCGCCTGCCGCGTCCGCCGGAAATCAAGGCATTTCTCGATGGCTACGTCATCGGGCAGGAGCGCACCAAGAAGAAACTCGCCGTCGCGGTATACAACCATTACAAACGCATCTTCTTGAACCGCCAGCCCGGCGATGTCGAGCTGACAAAATCAAACATCCTGCTCATCGGGCCGACCGGCACGGGCAAGACGCTGCTCGCGCAAACCCTCTCGCGCATGCTCGATGTCCCATTTGCGATTGTGGACGCTACCACGCTCACCGAGGCAGGCTACGTCGGCGAAGACGTCGAAAACATCATTCTCAAGCTGCTCCAGGCCGCCGATGGAGATGTCACCAAGGCCCAGCAGGGCATCATCTACATCGACGAAATCGACAAAATCTCGAAGAAGGACGAGAACCCTTCTATCACGCGCGATGTCTCGGGTGAAGGCGTCCAGCAGGCGCTTCTGAAAATTCTGGAAGGGACGGTGGCCAATGTGCCCCCGCAGGGCGGGCGCAAGCACCCCCACCAGGAATTTACTCCCGTGGACACCACGAACATTCTGTTTATTTGCGGCGGCGCCTTTGTGGGACTCGAAAAAATCATCGAGCGCCGCGCCGGCCAGCGTTCCCTCGGCTTCCACACCGATGTCCAGCCGGCCACGGCCAATCGCCGCAACGTCGAACTGCTTGAGCACGTCCAACCGACCGACCTGATCCGCTACGGCCTGATTCCCGAATTCGTGGGGCGTCTCCCCGTGGTCGGCGTGATGAACGACCTGGACAAGGGTGCGCTGATGCGCATCTTGACCGAACCCAAGAACGCGCTCATCCGCCAGTATCAGCGGCTGTTTGAGATGGAAAACGTCCGCCTGCGCTTTACCGATGATGCTTTGGAGACCGTCGCCGATCTGGCCATGCAACGCAAGGTCGGCGCCCGCGGGCTGCGCATGATCCTCGAAGACCTGATGCTGGAGTTGATGTACCACCTCCCGGCGCAGCGCAAAGTGCGTGATTTCGTGGTCAGCGCGGAGATGGTTCGCGGCCGCGAGATTAATTGGTCCTTGCTCGAAAAAGCCGGCTAGTCTGCCGCAGGGGACCGGAGGGCTTTCTGGGTGACCATGTTTAACCGGGAAAAAATGGAACTCAAACGCGTGCCCATGATGCCGGTGCGGGAGATGGTCATTTTCCCGCAGCAGATGGTTCCGTTCATCGTCGGCCGCGAGGCTTCGGTGCGCGCTCTCGAAGAAGCCCTGGCGGGCGACAAGCGCATCTTTCTCGCCACCCAGCATGACGCTTCTGTGGACGACCCCAAGCCGGAAGAAATTTACAGCGTCGGGACGCTGGCCAATATCGTTCAGAGCGTGAAGCACCCCGACGGAAACATCAAAGTGCTGGTCGAAGGGACCGAGCGGGCCAAAGTCGTCCAGGTCAGCAATGAAGAAGGATTTCTCCGCGCCACGTTGCGCCTGGTTCCCGGCCGCGTCGAGACCACGCCGCAGGTCGAGCAGAGCGTCGCGAAGGTGACCGGTCTTTACGAGCAATACGTCAAGCTGTCCCAGAGCTTGAACTACGACACCATGATCGCCGCCGCCCGCGTGGATGATCCCGGCAAGCTCTCCGACACCATTGCCGCCAATCTGCAGATTCCCGTCGAAGAAAAACAGGAATTGCTGGAGATGTTCGAACCGGTCGAACGCCTCAACCGCGTGGGGGAGATTCTCGAGGTCGAACTCGAAAAGCTCAACGTGGACCGCAACATCAACACGCGCGTCAAGCGCCAGATGGAGCGCGCTCAGAAAGAGTACTACCTCAACGAAAAGATGAAGGCCATCCAGAAGGAGCTGGGCCGCGGCGAAAAGAGCGAAATTGACGAACTGAAAAAGAAGATCGATTCCGCCGGAATGCCCAAGGACGTTCACGAGAAGGCCATCCAGGAATTGAAGCGCCTCGAGATGATGCCCCCCATGTCGGCGGAGTCCACCGTCAGCCGGAACTACCTGGACTGGCTCCTCGCCGTGCCCTGGAAGAAAAAATCCAAGGAAATCCGCGACATCGCCCTGGCGGAGAAGATTCTGGAAGAAGATCACTATGGGCTCGAAAAAATCAAGGAGCGCATCCTCGAATATCTCGCCGTCCGCCAGTTGGTCAAGAATCCCAAAGGCTCCATCCTGTGCTTTGTGGGCCCTCCGGGCGTTGGAAAGACTTCCCTGGCGATGTCCATCGGGCGCGCTACCGGACGGAAATTCGTGCGCGTTTCGCTTGGCGGTGTGCGCGACGAAGCGGAAATCCGCGGCCACCGCCGCACCTATATCGGAGCTCTTCCCGGCCAGATCATCCAGATGATGAAGAAGGCCGCCACCGTGAATCCGATTTTTGTCCTCGACGAAGTGGATAAGATGTCCATGGACTTCCGCGGCGATCCTTCCGCGGCGCTGATGGAAGTGCTCGATCCCGAACTCAACCATGCCTTCACCGACCATTACCTCGACGTCGAGTACGATCTCTCGAAGGTGATGTTCGTTTGCACGGCGAACGTGCTGCACACCATTCCGCAGCCGCTGCAGGACCGCATGGAAATCCTCCGCCTCCCGGGATACACCGAAATTGAAAAGCTGGAGATTGCCAAGCGCTTCCTGGTGCGCAAATCCCTCGCGGCCACCGGCATCGCGGAGAGCAACCTGGCGTTTACCGACGACGGGCTAAGGCACATCATCCGCCACTACACCCATGAGGCGGGCGTGCGCAGCCTGGAGCGCGAGATTTCCAACATTTGCCGGAAGATTGCCCGCAAGGTCGTGCAGGAAGGCAAGACGACTCAGGTCGAAATCTCTCCGGCCAATGCCAACGAGTTCCTCGGTGTCCTGAAGTACCGCGAAATCTGGCTGGAAAAGAAAAACGAGGTCGGCCTGGCTACCGGTCTTGCCTGGACCGAAGTTGGCGGATCAGTGTTGTCCACCGAAGCGGCGATCATGGAAGGAAAAGGCCGCCTGACCCCCACCGGCAAGCTCGGAGAAGTGATGCAGGAATCCGCGCAAGCCGCCATGAGTTACATCCGCTCGCGCACTTCCAATTTCGGCCTGCCGAAGGATTTTTACCGGCATCTGGATATTCACGTGCACGTCCCCGAGGGCGCCATCCCCAAGGACGGCCCCTCCGCGGGCATAACGATTGCGACCTCGATTGCCAGCGCGCTGACGCGCATTCCGGTGCGCTGCGATGTGGCCATGACCGGCGAAATCACGCTGCGCGGGAAAGTTCTCCCCATCGGCGGAGTCAAGGAAAAGCTCCTGGCCGCTCATCGCATGGGTTTGCGGACGGTGGTTCTGCCCAAAGACAACGAAAAGCATCTGGCGGAAATCCCCCCCGAAGTGCAGTCCGATCTGACCATCCTGTTCGTGGAAACCATGGATGACGTGCTGAAGATTGCGCTCGAAAGCCCTCTGCAGCCGGCGCTTGCGCCCGTGCCGGAGGTTGCCTCCAAGTTTTCTTCGGAAGTAGAGAAAGACAAGGGATTGACGAACTGAAGATGATTTCCCGCCGGCCTCGACGAACTCCTTGCGAAGACTCGAAGTGAAGCGGCTGGCGCGATCAGTGCGTTGACCCCGGGTTTTTTGTTTGCCCGCTCGAACCGGTTGTGCCCACAGCCTGCCTGGATTGAGCGTATCCACATTCCCGGCCTGAACACTCAGGCGACAATCAAGGAAATAAACCAATGAGCGTTAGCCTTGCAGAACTGAAAGACAAAAACATCACCGACCTGGCGAAAATCGCCAAGGAACTCAACATCCCCGGCGCGAGCGGCATGCGCAAGCAGGAGCTGATCTTCCAGATCCTCCGCGGGCAGACCGAAAAAAACGGCCTGATCTTCTCCGAAGGCGTGTTGGAATGCCTTCCGGACGGCTTCGGCTTTCTCCGCGCGCCCGAGTACAACTATCTGCCTGGCCCCGACGACATCTATGTCTCGCCGTCGCAAATTCGCAAGTTCGACCTGCGCACCGGCGACACCGTTTCCGGCCAGGTGCGCCCGCCCAAGTACGGTGAGCGGTACTTTGCGCTCATCAAGGTCGAGGCGGTCAACTTTGAAGACCCCGAGGTCGCCCGGAACAAAATTTTCTTCGACAACCTCACGCCGCTCTATCCCGCCGGCCGGCTGAAGATGGAGTCCACGAAAGAGAATCTCACCGGGCGAGTTCTCGATTTGCTTTGCCCTGTCGGCAAAGGGCAGCGCGGCCTGATCGTCGCGCCTCCGCGCACCGGCAAAACCATGATGCTGCAGTCCATCGCCAATTCCATCACCACGAACCATCAGGAAGTCGCGCTGATTGTCCTTTTGATTGACGAGCGCCCCGAAGAAGTCACCGACATGCAGCGCACCGTCAAGGGTGAGGTCATCAGTTCAACTTTCGATGAGCCGCCGCAGCGCCATATTCAGGTGGCCGAGATGGTCCTGGAAAAAGCCAAGCGCCTGGTGGAGCACAAGCGCGACGTCGTCATCCTGCTCGACTCCATCACGCGTCTGGCGCGCGCCTACAACGCGGTCACCCCGCCTTCGGGAAAAGTTCTTTCCGGCGGTATTGACGCCAACGCGCTGCAGCGCCCGCGCCGCTTTTTTGCCGCGGCGCGCAACGTCGAAGAGGGCGGCTCGCTCACCATTATTGCCACGGCGCTGATCGACACCGGCAGTCGCATGGACGACGTCATCTTCGAAGAGTTCAAAGGCACCGGCAACATGGAAATCAATCTCGACCGGCGCCTGGTGGACAAACGCATCTTCCCGGCGATTGACATCAACCGCTCCGGAACGCGAAAAGAAGAACTGCTCATGCCCGCCGACGAGCTCAACCGCGTTTGGGTGCTGCGCAAGGTGCTTAATCCGCTGTCTCCGGTCGAGGCCATGGAACTGCTCTGCGGCCGCCTTTCGAAGGCGAAGACGAACGCCGAGTTCCTTGGCTCCATGTCCAGCCCCAGCTAGATTTTCACCCGCGTGGGAACTTCTAGGAATGTGTCGTGGAGGATGTGCCGCTGCGCCGCGACTCCGCCGCCGCTTTTTCGCGGGCCAGCAGGACGATTAGCCGCGCCGTCTCCTCGATTCCCATGGCCGTGTTGTCCACCTGAACCGCGTCGGCGGCGCGCACCAGCGGAGAAACGTTCCGCTCGCGGTCGCGGCGGTCGCGCTCGCGCACTTCGCGCATCACTTCCTCGAGCGTCATGGTGTCGCCTCGCTCCTGGTGCTCGCGCCATCGCCGCTCGGCGCGCACGTCGAGGGAGGCTTCCAGAAAAATCTTGAGCTCGGCGTTCGGGAAAACCACGGTGCCAATGTCGCGGCCTTCCATCACCACGCCGCCCTCGCGGCCTGCGCGCTGCTGTTCCGCAACGAGCACTCGCCGCACGCCGGCGACCGCCGCTACTTTCGAAGCGGCCTGCGAAACTGCCGCCGTGCGGATTCTCTCTGTTACGTCAACACCATCGACGCGCACGCGCATCTTCGGAGCGGCGCCTTCCACCGCGGGGCTCGCGCATGCCTCCAGATCGATGCGCGTGTTCCGCGCCAGCGACTCCAAATCCGCTTCCCGCTCGAACGTCACGCCGCGCTCGAGCGCCTTCCAGGCCAGCGCGCGATACATCGCGCCGCTATCGAGATAGACAAACCCCAGCAAAGCGGCCACGCGGCGGGCGACGCTGCTCTTCCCCGAGCCGACCGGGCCGTCAATGGCGATGGTGAGTTTTTTCATGCAGGAGCGAGCCAATGTGTTCGGCGCTCGGCGGCATTCTAAAAACCCATGATGTTGTAGCCGCAATCCACGTAAAGAGTCTCTCCCGTGATTCCGGATCCCGCGTCAGAAAGCAGGAACGCGGCGGTCGCGCCGACTTCGGCGGGATCGATATTGCGCTTCAGCGGCGCGCGTTCCGCCTGCACCTTGAGCATTTCGCCGAAGCCCGAGATCCCGCGGGAGGCCAAAGACTTGATCGGCCCGGCGGAAATGGCATTGACTCGGATGGCTTTCGGCCCGAGATCAAAGGCGAGGTAGCGCACCGTCGCTTCGAGCGCCGCCTTGGCCACGCCCATGACATTGTATTTCGGCACCACCTTTTCCGCGCCGTAGTAGGTGAGCGTCACGATCCCGCCGCCCTCCGTCATCAGAGGCAGCGCCCCCCGCGCGACGGCAATCAACGAATAGACGCTGATATCGTTGGCGATGCGAAACCCTTCGCGGCTGGTGTTGATGAATTCGCCCTTCAGATCGGCTTCGGGCGCGAATCCGATGCTGTGCACCAGCCCGTGAAGCACGCCGTATTTTTCTTTCAACTGCGCGAAGAGCCGCGTGACCTGTTCGTCGCTGGTGACGTCGCACATGAATCCGGCCGCGCCCGGCAATTCGGCAATAAGGTCTCCGGCCTCGAGGCCCATGCGCTCATTCATGTAGCTGATGGCGAGGCGCCAGCCCGCGGCTTGCAGTTTCTGCGCGATGGCCCAGGCAATGCTGCGCTTGTTGGCAAGCCCGAAAATTACGGCCGTGCGTGGTGCATTCGCGTCAGACATGAATCGCTTTTCCTCCGCACACTTCTTCGTTCAGATTCTCTTAAATGCTCTTTCGATTTCACGCAGCGAATAGCGCAGCACCACCGGCCTGCCGTGCGGACAGCTCATGGGGCAGTCGGTGCGAGCCAATTCGCCCAAAAGCCATTCCATCTTGGCCTGATCGAGCGGCATGTTCACCTTGATGGCCGCGTGGCACGCCGTGGACGCGGCGATCTTCGCCTGGAGGGTTTCCATCGAAATCGCCGCAGACTCGCGTTCGATGCCGTCGAGAATGTCCCGCAGGAGCTTCTCCGCGTCGGCGCTCGAGATTCCAGCGGGCGCCGCCTGGATGGCCACGCTTCGCGGCCCCATCGGCTCGACTTCAAATCCATTTTCGCGCAGCTCTTCGGCGATGCGTTCGAAAGTCACCACCTGGCGTGGCGCGAGCTCCATCACCAGCGGCACCAGCAGCCGCTGCCCTTCGATCTGGCCGGCGCGCCTGCGGGCCAGGTGCTGCTCAAACAGCACGCGCTCGTGCGCCACGTGCTGGTCCACAATCCACAAGCCCTGCCCATTCACGGCCACGATAAAACTGGAATTCACCTGGCCCAGCGGCTTCAAGTCGGCAATGCCGTCGGGACCGGGAAGCGACCCGGCGTCGCCGCCGATTGCTGGAACCGTAGCGCCAGTGCCGCATTCACCGGGAATTTCCAGAGTGCCCCCGATTGCCACGGCCTGCTCGAAAGCAAACCGCTGCGCTTCAGGCTGCAGTGGCGTCTCCGTCAACTGGAATCCTTCCGCAGGACTCGCACCGAATCCGGCGAGCGGTACCGCGGTCGCCACAGGAGTCCCCAAGGAAGGAATCACGGCTCGCGGCAATCCTGCGACTCCAGCGCCGGCTGCGGCAGCTTCCGCGGCCCCGTTCGCAGATCCCACGGCAAACGGCTGCGCGGGCGGAGCTCCCGCGGAGGCCGCGCCCGCAAAACTGGGAATGGGGCGCGCGCGCATCAGCGCCTGGCGAATGGCGTCCCGCGCGAAATCATGCACGAACTGTGGATGGCGGAAGCGCACCTCGATTTTCGCCGGATGGACATTGACGTCCACTTCCTGGTAGGGAATTTCAAGGAACAGCAGCACCGCCGGAAACACGTTCGGCGGCATGATGTTGCGATAGGCTTCGTGAATCGCGTGCAGCAGCAGGCGGTCCCGCACAAGGCGCCGGTTCACAAAGATGTAGATGCCGTTGCGGTTCGAGCGCTGCACCTCGGGACGCGAGGCAAATCCTGTCACCGTGATGGACACCGCGCGCTCGTCGGCCTCCAACTCAGGCTCGGTAATCGCCGCGCGCACCGGAGCGCTCGCCGCGGGAATCTCCAGCAATTCCTCGAGCGCCTGCCTGCCGAATAATTGATACACGCGGGACGCCAGGTCGGACACTTGCGCGACATTGATGATTTCCTGTGTCGGCGTCTTCAGCACGAACTGCTTTTCAGGGTTGGCCAGCGCGTAATGCGTCACGAGCGAAGCGATGTGGCCAAGTTCCGTGGTGTCCGACTTCAAGAATTTCCGCCGCGCGGGGACGCAATAGAAAAGGTCCGCGACGCTGACCGTTGTTCCGGCCGGCAAGCCCGCAGGTTTTACTCCGACAAGCTTTCCTCCGGCGAATTCCACGCGCGTGCCTTCGGCATCTTCTTCCGCGCGGGTTTCGAGCAGCAGCCGCGCCACCGCCGCCAGCGAGGGCAGCGCCTCGCCGCGAAACCCCAGCGTGGCGATGGAAAGGAGATCGTCGGCGGTGCGCAGCTTGCTTGTGGCGTGGCGCTCGAAGGCCAGCAGCGCATCGTCGTGCATCATGCCGTGGCCATCGTCCATCACGCGGACCATGCGCTTTCCCCCGGCTTCGGCTTCGATCTGGATAGAATGCGCCCCGGCATCGAGCGCATTTTCGAGCAGCTCTTTCACCACCGAGGCAGGCCGCTCGACGACTTCGCCCGCGGCGATTTTGTTGGCCACTGCTTCCGGCAATATGCGGATTCTGGACACCGTGGTTATTCTTTCTTCCTCATTCTGAGTCGTCACCTAAAAAGATAAACCGACCTTAGAATTACAACGCCTTGGAACAAATACGCTGAGAAAAACAACAGGGCTGTAAAAAGACGGAATTTGTCTTTCCGCTTTCGCCAAGCAATCTTCCCGAGGAAGGCCAAAAACAAGCCCCACGAATAAACGAACGGAATTGCCCTCGCCGCCATGTCCCAAGTGTCCACATTCACTTTTCGCCCTTCAGGGCGATCCCCAATTCGTCGAGCTGGTCTGCGCCGACTTCCGAAGGCGATTCGGCCATCAGGTCCTGCGCGGCGGTGGTCTTCGCAAAGGCGATGACTTCGCGGATGGATTTCTCTCCCGCGAGGACCATCACAATGCGGTCCATCCCCAAGCCCATCCCGCCGTGGGGCGGGGTGCCGTAAGTCAATGCGTCGAGGAAAAAACCGAACCTTCGGCTCAACTGTTCTTCGGTGAGCCCCAGCGCTTTGAATACGCGCTCCTGAATATCCTGGCGATGAATTCGAATGCTTCCCGAACCCAGTTCGACGCCGTTGAGCACCAGGTCATATCCCTTGGAGCGGATTTCTCCGTGACGGGCCGGCTGCTCGAGAAGGTCGAGGTCTTCTTCGACGACTCCCGTAAACGGATGCTGCGCGCTTACCCAGCGCTTGTCGGTTTCGCCCCATTCAAACAGCGGAAACTCCGTTACCCACAAAAATTCCCAGCGGCTTGCGGGAATGAGTTTCAATTGCTCGGCAAGATGCAGACGCAACTGGCCGGCAATCAGCGCCGCCGCTTCCGTGCCTTTAATCTGTTCCTTCGCCGCGGCTGCCACAACAAGATCGCCAGGCTTCGCGCCCGCGGCCTCGGCGAGCTTCTTCACGCCAGCGGCGCCCAGGAGTTTCTCAAGCTGCGAGGTGTTTCCCTCCGCGGCGACTTTCACGGTGTACATGCCGCGCGCGCCGAGCGCCTTTGCTTTTTCGGTCAATTCGTCGAGCTGCTTGCGCGAATAACTTGCCGCGCCGGGCGCCGCCAGCGCGAACACGTTTCCTTCGATATGCAGGGTTTCGCGCGCCGCCGCAGGAAAGCAGTCCGAAACGTCGCGCAGCTCCATGCCAAATCGCAGGTCGGGCTTGTCGCTCCCGTAGCCGCGGATGGCGTCTTTATATTGCATGTGCCGGAACGGCGGCTTCACCTGGACTCCGGCGGCGGCGCAGGCGCGCGCCATGGCCTGCTCGACGACGTGAAAAATATCTTCCTGCCGCGGGAAAGACATCTCCAGATCGAGCTGGGTATGCTCGGGCTGGCGGTCTGCCCGGAGGTCTTCGTCGCGCAGACATCGCGCAATCTGAAAATAGCGGTCCATCCCCGCAATCATCAGGATCTGTTTGAACATTTGCGGCGATTGCGGCAAGGCATAGAACTGCCCGTGATGAATGCGGCTCGGCACCAGGTAATCGCGCGCGCCTTCCGGAGTCGAGCGCGTCAGGATGGGCGTTTCGACTTCGAGGAATCCCAGCTCGTCCATAGTCTTGCGGATTTCGAGGACGATCTTGTGGCGCAGCGCGAGGTTGCGGTGCGGCTTCGAGCGCCGCAAATCGAGATAGCGGTAGCGCAGCCGCGTCTCCTCGCTGGCGTTGATTTCGTCTTCAATCTGAAACGGCGGAGTCTTGGCGCTGTTCAAGATATGCAGCTTGCCGGCGATGACTTCGACCTCGCCGGTGGGCAGTTCGGGATTGGCCTTCTGGCGGCGCACCACGCGTCCTTCCACGGCGACGACGTATTCGGCGCGCACCTGCTCGGCCTTGGCGTGCGCCGCGGCATTTTGTTCTTTGTTGAAGACCACTTGCGCAAGCCCGGCGCGGTCGCGCAAATCGAGAAACAACAGATTGCCGAGGTCGCGGCGGCGATGCACCCAGCCCATGAGGACGACGTCGCGGCCGTCATCCGAGGCGCGCAGCGCGCCGCAGTAGTGCGTCCGCTTCAAGTTCCCCAGAGAATCCAGCACCGCCTCACCCTTCCTTACTCGCTCTGCTCTTTCAAATAGTCAACCAATTCCACCTCGCGCAGTTTTTTCTGTTCGCCGTCGGCGAGGCGCTTGACCGTGAATTGCCCGCTGGCCAGTTCGTCTTCGCCGATGATCAGCGCATAGCGTGCGCCGAGCTTGTCCGCCAGACCGAGCGCCTTGCCAAACTTCATCTCGCCGGGAGGCAATTCCACGGCAACCCCGGCATCGCGCAGACGCCGCGCAATCTTTACGGCCGCCGGGTAGGTCTTCTCGCCCATCCAGGCCACAAACACGTCGAGCGAGCGCTCGAGCGGCAGCTTGCGCATATCCTGCAGAGAGAGGATCAGGCGGTCGGTGCCAATGGAGAAGCCAATCCCTTTTGTGTCCGGCCCGCCGAGTTGCTCCACCAAACCGTCGTAGCGTCCGCCGCCGCAGACGGCGTTCTGCGAGCCGAGACCCGGCGCGGTGATTTCGAAAGTGGTCCGCACGTAATAATCCAAGCCGCGCACCAGGCGCCAGTTTTCCTGATACTTGATGTTGCGCAGGGCAAGCTGTTGCTTCACTTCCGCGTACTGCTCGCGGCACGGCCCGCAAAGATGGTCGGCGATGCGCGGGAGTTTTTCGATGATGGCTTGCTCGCTCTCGAGCTTGGAGTCGAGCACGCGCAACGGATTGGTTTCGATGCGGCGCTGGCTGTCCGGGCCGAGCTTGTCCTTTACTTTCGTAAGCTCCGCGCGCAACAGCTCCACATATTTCGGCCGGCAATCTTTGCAGCCGATGGAATTGAGGTAAAGTGTCGTGCCCTCGAGGCCGGTCTTCTCGAAAAAGGCGAGCAGCATTTCGATCAATTCAGCGTCAATCCGCGCGAGGCTTTTCAGGTCGTCCGATTGGCTCAAGACTTCCGCGCCAATCTGATAGAACTGGCGGTAGCGTCCCTTCTGCGGGCGCTCGCGGCGAAACATCGGCCCCATGTAGTAAAGCTTCACGTTTCCCGGCAGCGTGTGCATGCCGTGCTCGATGTAGGCGCGGCAGACGGACGCCGTTGCTTCCGGCCGGAGCGTCAGGGAAGAACCACGCTTTGATTCTTCGCGGAATTCGTCCTCGAGATTTTCGAACATCGGGTTCTTACTCCCAGTGCCTTCCGTGACCACTATTCTTCGCATTTCGGAAAACACTTCGATGAGGCGATCAGTGTGCGCCTCGAACGTATACATTTCTTTGCTCACGATATCGGTATCTTTGCCGATGGAACGCGCAAACAGCTCTGTGGCTTCGAAGATGGGCAGGCGGATTTCGCCGAAGCCGTAGGTGGCGAAGACTTCGTGCGCGGTCTGCTCGACGCGGTTCCACAGGGCTGTTTCGGGCGGGAGGATGTCGCGCACGCCCTTGATGGCCTGGATCTTCCGCTTCTCCGGGCTGCTCCCCGGGAGCTTTTCGTGCGCTTTTCCTGCGCCTTCGCTCACTCGCCCCGCTCCCTCATGTAAAAACACTCCTCCATCATAAACAAAGCAACCTAACACACGCCTTCGACACTGACAAGGAAACCGATACCTTATCAATTGGGGCTTCCCTAATATAGACCGTCCTCCGACTTAGTGGTCGGTCCGTAGGTTGAGCTCTACGTCCTTGCAGTCCTGGGTGGTATCATTTCCAGTGTATGCGGCCCAAACCTGAGGAACTGCTGCACTGCTCGTTCTGTCAGAAGGCGCAGGACCAAGTGAGCAAACTGATCAGCGCACCGGGAAACCATTCCAGTGTGATTATTTGCGGAGAGTGCGTTGAGGCAGCCTACCAAATCCTTGACAATGATGGCCTTGACCAGCAGAGCGCAGTTGCCAAGACAACAGAGATCCATGTTGAGGCTATTCCAGATAGCCACCTGCAGTGTTCGTTCTGCCAGAAGACTCGCATGAAGGTCAAAAAGCTAATCCGCCCGCCATCCCAGTTTCCTCGCACCTATATTTGCGGTGAGTGCGTCAGAGTATGCATCCAAATCCTCGATGACTGCGCCCGTAAGGAGGGCCACGAAATAATCCGGCCGCGGCGCGTCGCGCAAACGCCTGTAGAGCAAGTGGGCGAGCGAGTTTCTCTGATAGACCAAATTGCAAGCAGGATTTTCCGCCCTCACTAGCCGATTCTTGCCGCCAGCCGCCAGCGGCGGGCGGCCACCAGCGACCACACGGTCTCTACGATCCCAAACGGCCATGCTCCCTGAAGAAAACCATAGACCGCTCCGAGCGCGCAGGCCACCGCAAACCCCAGGATGAACCACGGGCTGCGCTTCTCGAACGCGTAGCACACCAGCATCGCGGTCACCGCAAACAATCCGAAGAGTGAGAGCGCAGTCATGCTTTTCAAACCAAGAGAGATTCGTGCGTTATGCCGGGCACCTGTGGCCCGGACCCCGGACTTCGCCACGTGACGCGGGCTGCGCCCGCAAAGAAAAACAGTCACGTGGCTTCGCTCGGAATGACACCATAAACCACTTTCGGAACGTCAGGCCGCCGCGCCGCAGCACTTCTTGTATTTCTTGCCGGAGCCGCAGGGGCAGGGATCGTTCCGGCCGATCTTGGCACCGGCGCGAATGGGCTTGGGCGCCTCGGCTTGCGCCGGGCCGGCCTGAAATTGCAGGTTCTGTTGCTGACGGCGCTGCCGGCGTTCGAGGTCGCGCATCGCTGCTGGCTGCGCGCGAAGCGGAGCGGCTGCGGGGACGGAAGCGGATGCCGCGGCGCCGGAAGCAAGAGCTGGCGCGTCATCCGGCGTATCGCCCGAGGGCAGGACGGGGTTCTCGCCCTCGGCCAGGCGGATGTGAAACAGATAGCGCACGGTTTCATTGTCAATGCGCAACATCATGTCTTCAAACAGCGTGAACGCCTCTTTCTTGAACTCGACCAACGGGTCTTTCTGGCCATATCCGCGGAGGCCGATTCCTTCCTTGAGGTGGTCGAGCGTGAGGAGGTGGTCTTTCCACTGCGTGTCCACCACGTCCAGGATGACGCGCCGCTCGAGCCAGCGCATCGCCGCCGCGCCGAAGAGTTTTTCTTTTTCGTCGTAACGCTTTTTGACTTCGGCGACGAGCGCGTTGGCCAGTTCGTCGTGATTCAGCTTAGCGGGATCGAGCCCCGCGGCTTTGAGGTCAATGCCGAACTGGCTGTGAACTTCCGCCGCGAGTTGCGTGGTATTCCACTGGTCGGGATGCTGGGCGCGCGGGCAGAAGGTTTCCACGAGCTCGTCGGCAACGTCTTCGGCGATGCTGACCACGTAATCTTTCTGGTCTTTGCCTTCGAGCGCGGACCTCCGGATAGAGTAAATGGTTTCGCGCTGCTTGTTCATCACGTCGTCGTACTCGAGCAGGTGTTTGCGCGCCTCGAAGTTCTGCGCCTCGACGGATTTCTGCGCGTTCTCGATAAGGTTGGAGACGAGCTTCGACTCGATGGGCACTCCTTCGGTCATGCCCATGCGGTACATCAGCGCCTTGGCGCGCTCGCCGCCGAAAATGCGGCCCAGGTCGTCTTCCAGCGACAGGAAAAACCGCGACGACCCAGGGTCGCCCTGGCGGCCGGCGCGTCCGCGAAGCTGGTTGTCAATGCGCCGGGCTTCGTGCCGTTCGGTGCCCAGGATGTGCAGGCCGCCCAGAGCGACGACTTCGTCATGCTCGGCGCGGCACTGCTCGGCAAACTGGTCGTAAAGGGGTTTCCACTGGTCCGAAGGAACCTGAAAAATCTTTCCCTCGTGCTGGAAGAGAACCATCGTGGCTGCGGGCTTGTGTTCGGCGGCGCCTTCTTGTGCAGCGCCGCCGGCGCCATCGCCGCCAATGACAGCGGGCGCGGCAGCGTACGGCATGGCGATCTTGTCTTTCAGGCAATGCTCGCGGGCCATGGCTTCCGGATTGCCGCCCAGAAGAATGTCGGTTCCGCGGCCGGCCATGTTGGTGGAAACGGTCACCGCTCCCTTGCGTCCGGCCTGAGCGACGACTTTGGCTTCGCGCTCGTGCTGCTTGGCGTTGAGCACCTGGTGCGGGATACCGGCCTTCTTCAGAATCTCGGAAATGCGCTCCGACTTCTCGATCGAGATGCTGCCCACCAAAACGGGCTGGCCGCGCTCGAAGTAATGGCGGATGCCGTTCGCAAAGGTGCCGTCTTCCTGCATGATGCCGCTGACCACCGCTTCGAATTTTTCCTTCTCCGTGCGGTACACAACGTCGCGGTGTTCCGTGCGGATCAGCGTGCGGTTCGTGGGAATCACCACCACGTCCAGCCCGTAGATTTTTCCGAATTCCTTGGCTTCGGTTTCCGCCGTGCCGGTCATGCCGGAAAGTTTTTTGTACATGCGGAAGTAATTTTGGAACGTGATGGTGGCCAGGGTCTGGTTCTCCCGCTCGATCTTCACGCCTTCCTTGGCCTCGACGGCCTGGTGCAGTCCGTCGGACCAGCGCCGGCCGGGCATCTGCCGGCCGGTGAATTCGTCCACGATGATGACCTCGCCGTTGTGGACCACGTAATCGGTGTCGCGCTTATAGAGCGTATGTGCGCGCAGCGCCTGGTAAACGTGATGGATGGACTCCATATGCGACGGATCGTAAAGGTTGCCGAGCCCCAGCAAACGCTCGCACTTGCTGACGCCTTCTTCAGTCAGCGTCGCGGTACGGTGTTTTTCGTCCAGCGTGTAATCAATCTCCTGGATGAGCTTCGGGATGATCTTGTCGATTTTGTAGTACTTGTCGGTGGATTCTTCCGCGGGGCCGGAGATAATCAGCGGGGTGCGCGCCTCGTCAATCAGGATGGAGTCTACCTCGTCCACGATGGCGAACTGGTGGCCGCGCTGGACGCAGTCGGCCAAGTCATATTTCATGTTGTCGCGCAGGTAGTCGAAGCCGAACTCGTTGTTGGTGCCGTAGGTGATGTCGGCGTTGTACGCGGCGCGGCGCTCCTCGTCGTCCAGGTCGTGCACGATAACTCCCACGGTGAGCCCCAGCGCGCGGTAAATCGGGCTCATCCATTCGGCGTCGCGGCGCGCCAGGTAATCGTTCACGGTGACGATGTGCACGCCCTTGCCGGCCATCGCGTTTAGCACCGCGGGCAGCGTGGCGACGAGCGTCTTGCCTTCGCCCGTCTTCATTTCCGCGATTTTCCCTTCGTGGAGGACGATTCCGCCGATCAACTGTACGTCGAAATGGCGCATGTTGAGGTGGTGCCGGCCCGCCTCGCGGGTCAATGCGAAAGTCTCCGTCAGCGCGGGCTCCAGGGCATCCATCAGGCGCTGCCGGTAAGTAGGATCATCGCGCTCCACGCCTTCAAGCCGCTGCTGCACTCCGGCCTTCAGCCCGATCATCCGCTCTCGAAGCTGCTCGTCGCTCAGGCCTTTGACCTCCGGCTCGAGTGCGCTGATGGCCCCGACGACAGGCATGATTCGCTTGACATCGCGCTCGTGCTTGCTGCCGATGAACCACGCCAGAACCCTGTCAATATGTTTGTCTATATCCATGGTTCCCTTTGGGATGCATCAGGCCGAATTTCTGCCAGGTCAGCCCGGAGAGGATGGCGAGCCTCTGCGCGCGCCGTCAGGTGGCCGCCGGCGCAAACTCACACGCTATGGATGTTTGGCGCGGGGCCAACGATTCATTCTATCCCGTTCGGCGCGCGGGGTGCAAAGCGTCCCGAATCAGGACTGGGAAAAGGGTCTTGCAGGTCAATTGGGAGGCGGTGATGGGAGGCCTCAACGGGAAATGGTTGCCACGCCGGTTGTTTCGGCGTTGTTCTCGGCAAGCGGCGTCCCTGCGGCAATCTGGCTGAGAAAGTGGCGAAACTTATGGAGCTCTTCGAGGTTCATATCCACAATCTCAAAGGCCATGTCCTGCGCGCGATAATCGCGCATCAGCGCCGTCGCTTTGACTCCCCGCAGACTCGCCTGGAGGCGCAGAGTGACTTGAGTGCCGGGTTGGAGGTGGTGCTCCACGGCAGCCACCCCCCCGCCGAGGCTGATGGTCTTGATTTCCAGCCGGCAATTGTCCTTGGTGCTGCTGGCAACGGCGGGCAGTGGGTGCGGCAAACGGATGCGTGCATAGCGCCGCTGGCGGGTCCAGCGCGAGTCCGGCGCCGGGTCGAGAGGCCCCACGGCAAAGTCCACCGCATCAATTCCGCCATGCGGGAGAAAATCTTCAACCCAGCCGGGAAGAATCCGCTGCAAGGCTTGCGCGGCGGCAATGCGCAGTTCGAGCGGATGAGTCCACCGCCAAAGCTGCTTTGATTCGGCAATTTGACGAAGGACATTCTCCGCTTCGGGCACGCGCAACCGCCCCAGCGCTTCGACGGCTTTGAGCCGCAAGTAAGGACCTCCGGAGGCGGGCAAATCTCCTTCGGCCATGGCGAGTAATCTTGCCAGCGCCTCCCGGCCGGGGGTCATTCCGATTTCGTCAATGGCCAGGGGCATCAGCAGCGGGTCGAACAGATCCAGCACCGAAAGAAGCAAATGGCCGCGCTCCGGGGCGCTGGCGGTGGCAAGCAGCCGGATGATGCGATCCTGCGCCGGGCGCGGACACTCGGCTAAACGCGTAGGAAGAAACTCCTCGACCGCGGCTGGGTCCAAGCGGCTGAGCAATCCCACGGTCTCCACCGCCTCGGCGATGGTGCCCGCCCGGAGGGCGCTGCGAAGCTGCGAGGTCCCCTCCTCGCCGAGAGCCCGGCCCAAGAAAAAGACGCGCTCGCAATCGTTGCGCAGGATGCAACGATTGAAGCGCACCGTCAGTTGTTCGATGGAGGCGCGAGGAAGCATGCGCAGCACAACCTCAAGTCCCGAGGGAGCCTGTTTGCTCCGCAGGGCTTCGTCAATCAGCTCGGGGATACGCTCTTCGATGCCGAGCTTGGGCCGGAGGTTCTTTGCCACCCCCAAACGATGGGTCTCCAGGCCATCAATGCAGACCAGCGCCTGTTCCATGGCGGCAAAAGTCCGGTGTTTGGAAGCTTCCTGGCTTAAGGCCACAAACGCCGCGCTAAGCAGCGCCACCAGAGCATCATCCTGTTCCAGGCTCAATTGGGCACCTAAGTGCCGAATCGCCTCCGTTAAGATTTCCTGGCCGGTTGTGGCGTATAAGTCGGCAAGATCGGTGAGTCCGATGGCCGTCTTTCGCCGCGCGTCGGCTTCCTCGGCATTCACGCAGGCGGCGTAATTCCTCAAAACCGCGTGCGCATCGTCCGCCGCCCCCTTTTCCAGGAGTTCTGTGACATATTGCCGGACGTTTCGGGAAGGAATGCACCAGGCCTCCGGTGCAAGCAGGACCGCTCGCTTGCCGTTTTCCGGAACCGCCGCCCAGAATTGCTGGTCCAGAACGTTGGCGTAAGTTCCCACCACAAGGCCGGACTCCGCCATCTTGTCCTCGTAAACACCCAGGACCTTGCGCAGATTTCCGATCTCCTGGTTCATGCGATCGAGAAGCTGCTTGACGGCATTTACTTTGACTTCGCCGTGCTCGTAGCGCTCGAGTGCAAACCGAATCGCCAGGTGCTCTGCGAGCCGAACCAGGACAGACTCATTGGGCATTTGTTTGGGAGTCTGCGCAGCGAGGTTGAGGAGAGCCTCGCGGATCACATTCTGGGTGCTGCCCGGAAGCTTGGCAATTTCTTCCTGGAAGGCCCCTCGCGCGGAAGTTCCGCCCGAGGCTTCGCTGATATGTCCCAGATTCGTCAGGTGGCGCAGGATGCCGAAGAACTCTTTTTCGCCTGGAGTTCCAGAATCTGTTGTCTCGTTTGCACCTGCAAGAGCAGAGGGTGCGAGCGCCGCATGGGAAATTGGGACCGCGGATGCACCTGACCCGCCGCCCGCTCCACCTGTGGCGGGTCCGGCAGTAGGCGTCCCGGCACTTGCTGTGCCGCCTGCTCTGGAGCCCTGAGCCGCGGCGATGAGTTGGAGGAGTTTCTGCGGCTCGTTGAGCCATTGCTTGAAATCCTTGGCCTCGGCCCCCAGCGCGCTGGCGGTAAGTTGCGCCGCCGCTTGTGCTTCGCGGAAGCTGGAGTCTGTGGCCACAAAACAGATTTCGTTGATGCGAATTCCCTCCACGCCCGCCAAGGCCGTCTTCAATTGCTGGGCGAGCTCCATGGGTTTGGCCTTCCCCGTCGGAAAGGCGCGCACGAATCGCGTCAATTCCTCTGCGGTGACACTCGGAAAGAAGTGAATGCTGGCCAGACCGGCAGCCGAGAGGAGTTGTGCGAACTGGCGTTCCGGAGGAGAACCTTCCAACGGCACGCCGTCGAGAAGCAGTTGGGAGCCCGTTGCACCCAGAAGCAAGCCGGCATCACTGCCGGAAGGGAACGCTTCGCGCAGCTCCTTCCAGGCCGTATCGAGCTGTTCGACTGTCCGGGAATGGTCGAATCCATAGAGCCGGGCAAATTTCAGGAGAATGTTGAGGCTTCGAACAAAGGCGCGAGCCGAAGCCGTTTTGGCGTCTGGGGCCATCCTAGGCACGGCAGAATGAGCCGCGTCTCCCTCCTTGTAAAAATAGCTCTCGAATCCGCCCCGAACAATGGTACGGGGGGACAGGTGGTGTCCCATGCGACATCGGGAGGAACATGGAGTGAGCAGCCCTCCTGTGTGGGCAAGCGGTTTCTACAGGAAAGGGTGAGAGGAATGGCAAAGACTAACTGGCCGCCCTGATTCCCCTGCCGCGGCGACGAGTGCGGTTGGCGACGGAGGCCACCAACGGCAATCCGCCGAGTTCGACCAGAAGGCGGCGAAGCTTCGACCGCTCTTCCAGATCGATTTCGGCAAATTCGAAGGCCAAAGCCTGGGGGCGCGCCGCGCGAACAATAACCTGCGTGCGGATCGGGCGAAGACGGTGATTGAGCTTCAGATGGAGCAGCGTACCCGGAGCCATGTGGCGGTCACACGACGCCAAGCCACCTCCCAAATTCAACTCCAGAATCTCCATGCGGAAATTCACGCGCTGGTCGGTGGTCACCGCAGAAACGGGCTTCGTCAGCTTTAGCCGCGCGTAGCGGCGCTGGCGAATCCAGGATGAATCCGGGTCCGGAGCGGTGGGTTCAAAGGTCAAATCGGAGCGCCCGAAGTCGCAATGGGCAAGACGCTCGGCAATCCCGTCAGGGTCAATCTGAGCCAAAGCCTGGGCCGCCACGATCCGCAGTTCGCTGGGATATGCCCAGCGCCAGACCTGGCGCGCGTCAAGGACTCTTTGGAGGAGCGGCGCCGCAGCTTCGGCGCGGAGGCGGCCGAGAGCTTCGACCGCTTTGAGGCGCAGGTACCAGCCAGCGGCGTTCTCCGGCTCGGCCTGCGCGAAGATCATGAGTTTTTCTACGGCGCCCGCATCTCCGCTCAAACCAATTTCATCGAGCGCCAGGGAACGAATCACCGGGTCCAGCAAATCGAGAATATGCAACAGAAGACGTCCGCGCTGGGGCGACCCTCCCGCAGAGATTTGCCGGACCACGCGGTCATGAACTGTACGCGGCCATTCCGGCAGGCGCGCGGGCAGGTGTTGCTCCAGCGCCCCGGGATCCATATGACTTAGCAACCCGACTGTCTCCATCGCCTCAACGGGCGGTGTCGAGCGCAAGATTTCACAAAGACATTCCGTCGCATCCGGCCCCAGGCCTTGGGCAATGCTGACCAGCAGATGGCAATCTTCTCGGAATCCGCTCGTACCGAAGCGGTTCATCAACTGCAGAACGGAGACGCGCGGCAGCAATCGCAACAGATCGATCAGCCCATCCGGGACTTTGCCCGCACGCAACGCATCTTCGAGGAACTCGGGCACACGCTCTTCGACGCCGATGCGCGGGCGGAAGGTCTGGGTCAAGCCGGGGCGCTGCGCCTCAATCGTGTTCAAGGAAGCGAGCGCCTGCTGCATGGCAGGATAAAAGCGGCGCGTCGCGGCTTCCTGGCACAAGCGGACGAACGCCGCGCCGACCATAGGCTGCAAATCCGGAACCCGCTCTACCGCCATTTGCGCGCCCACGCGCTTTATCGAGTCCATCAACACGCCGCCATCGCCGCTGCCGTAGAGGTCGGCTAGGTCTGCCAGGCCAATGGCCGTGGCCCGCCGCGCGTCCACTTCGGTGCTGCCGATGCACGACACATAGTTCATCAGAATCTCATGGGCAGCCTTCAGTTCGCTGCGGCGCAGCAGGTCTTCCAAAAACAAGCGGGCATTGCGCGGAGGAACGCACCAGGCTTCCGAAGACGTCAGGACCTCTTTCTTGTTTTCTTCCGGCACCTGCTCCCAGAATTGCTGGTCCAGCAGCTCGGTGTAATGCTGCACCTCGAGCCCCGCCTTGGCCATGATGTCTTCGTGCGAGGAAAGAATTTTCCGCAGCGCGTCCAGCTCCTTGGTCATCTGCTCCATCACTTGATGGACGGCATTCACTTTGACTTCGCCACTCTCATAGCGGTCTAAAGCAAAACGGATGGCTACGTGTTCGGCCAGCTTGAGCAACATCGGAGTGTCCGGACGATCGGTGGGTGCCTGTGCCGCCAGCCCGGCAAGCGCTTGCTGCAGAGTGAATTGAGCTCTTACCGGCAATGTGGAAAGCCGGGATTGAAACGTTGCGGCATCCAGCTTGGACTCCGGGTCTTTGCGCGCCCGGCCGAGCTGCGCAAAAAGACTCAGCAGGGAACGCACATCCTCTTCCTCAACCGCGAACCCGCCGCCTCCTCCTCCGATTCCGCCCAGACCGATTCGTGAGAGCGGCGGTGGAGCGGCCACGCCGCTGCCATCGCGCAGCAATGCTGTCGCGCTTGCCCATCGGCCATGTCTCACAGGCGCGCCACCCATCTGGGCGCCGGAGCCGCCCGACTGGCCACCAGCGCCGGAAGTCCCGGTTCCTCCGATCCCTCCTCCCGAACCGGAACCTGAGCCAGAGCCGGAACCCGAGCCGCTGCCGGAGCCGGAACCTGACCCCGGGCCTAAACCAGGACCAAGGCCCGGGCCAAACCCGCCGCCGCTGCCAGAGCCCGAGCCTCCGCGGCCTGAACCAGCCCCGCCCCCCGAACCCGATCCGCTGCCCGAGCCTTCTCCGTTGCCGCCACCGGGGGAATTCCCTCCTTGGCCTGTTTTCCGATTTCCTTCTGCGGCAATGATCAGTTGTAGGAGTTTTTGTGGGTCTTCGAACCAGTCCCTTAATTGCTCGGAATTCGCGCCCAGGGCGTGCGCCGTTAGTGAAGCGGCGACCCGGACTCCGGCCACCGAGGAATCTTCCGCGACAAATCGGATTTCGTTGATGCGGATCGAGGTGTCTCCGGCCAGCGCGGTCTTCAATTGCTCGGCAAGAGCAGTTGGCTTGGCATTGCCTGAGGGGAAAGCGCGAACGAATCGCGCGAATTGCGCCTGCGTAATCTTGGGTGAGAAGTGGATGCTGGCGATACCCGAAGAAGAGAGGAGACTTGCGAAACTCCGTTCGCCGGCCGCCGAACCCATAGGAACTCCATCCAAAAGCAGCTGGTTGGCCGAAGCCCCGAGAAGAATGCCGGAATCGCTGTTTTCAGGGATGGCGGCGCGGAGTTCGCGCCAGGCGGTTTCAAACTGCGCAGACGTCCGGGCGTGCCCAAATTCGTACAGCCGGGCGAACTTCAACAAGATGTTCAAACTGCGTACAAAGGCGCGCGCTGCCGATGTCTTCGCGTCGGCGCTCATCTTGTTCTTCTTCGGGCGGAGTGGGACAGCCGCAATGTCCGCCGCATTCCAGACTAGAATGAGACGTGCCGCGAGACAATGGTACGCGGAACGCAGTGTAGCCATTTGATAACGCAGCCTCCGCTTGGAACCGCTTGTTTCTAGACCACTTTGCTTGCTCGGAGTGGGAGCCCGGTCTATCATGGCTTGCGACGAGTTTTCCCGTTCAGAATTCTTCCGAGGTGATGAAACTCTCATGCCGCCAGGACCGATGATGCCGCAAGAAAAAGCCCCCATCCCGGGCGTGAAAAACATTGTCGCGGTGGCCAGCGGCAAAGGCGGCGTGGGGAAGACGACGGTTGCCGTCAACCTCGCCCTGGCATTGAACCGGCTGGGCTCGCAGGTCGGACTCCTCGATGCGGACGTGTATGGCCCCAATGTGCCGCTCATGCTGGGCACCGACGAGCAGCCGCGGGCGCTGGGCGACCGGCGGATTATCCCGGTCGAGGCGTATGGCTTGAAGGTGATCTCCATGGGCTTGTTGAGTCCGGGCGACAAGCCGGTGATTTGGCGCGGCCCGATGCTGCACAGCGTGATTCAGCAGTTTTTGCGCAGTGTGGAATGGGGCGAGCTGGAATACTTGATCGTGGACCTCCCGCCGGGAACGGGCGATGTGCAGTTGACGCTGATTCAGACCGTGGCGCTCAGCGGGGCCGTGGTGGTCACGACGCCCTCATTGGTAGCCCTGGCTGATGTGCGTAAGGCCATCGAAATGTTCCGCCAGGTGAACGTCGAAGTGCTCGGCGTGGTGGAGAACATGAGTTACTTCCGCTGTCCGCACTGCCAGGAGCGCGTGGACGTTTTCGGACATGGCGAAGGAATGCGCACGGCGCAGGAGTTCGGCGTTCCGGTGCTGGGAGAAATCGAAATTGACACGCGCATCCGCATCGGCGGCGATACCGGGAAACCCGTGGCCGCCGCCGGCGAGAACTCCCCCGGCGCAAAGAGCATCTATGATATGGCGCGCGCCGTGGCGGCGCGGCTCGATGCCGTCAGCGCCACACCTGCCGCTCCTCGAATACAAATTGATTAGACAGCCCCGCCTCGCAGGGAGAACATTCTCCCAACAAAAAGTCATACGCAGGACCACGGGTAGTTTTTTGTCCGTAACGCTTGGGAGAAAGATATGACAGCTGCGCAGTACCTGGACAACTCACGGCATCGCGATTTCGCCGCCATCGGCAGTCTGTCCTTCGGGCTCTTTTTCCTGCACACGCTTTTCAATGGCCGCTACGGCTATTTTGTGGATGAACTCTACTATCTGGCCTGCAGTCATCATCTGGATTGGGGTTACGTGGACCAGGCTCCGCTGATTGCGGTCATCACCTGGTTCGAGCGCGTGACTCTGGGCGATTCACTCCACGCCTTGCGGTTTCTTCCTGCGGTCGCCGCAGGCCTGCGCGTATTCTTGACGGGGCTCATCGCGCGCGAACTCGGCGCGAGACGATATGCCCAGGTGCTCGCCTGTGTTGCCGTCATCGTCGCTCCGCTTTATCTTGGCCTCGACAACCTGCTCACCATGAACGCGTTTGAGCCGCTGTTCTGGATGGGCTGCGCGCTCATCGCCATCAAAGTCATCCAGGGTGCGAACCCCAAGCTGTGGCTGCTGTTTGGCGTGGTCGCGGGCGTCGGCCTCGAGAACAAACACTCCATGCTGCTCTTCGGTTTTGCATTTCTGGTGGGATTGCTGCTCACTCCCGAGCGCCATTTGCTGCGCAGCCCCTGGATTTGGCTGGGCGGTATCCTCGCCGTTGCGATCTTCTTGCCCAACCTGGTCTGGGAGATTCACCGGAATTTCCCCACCATCGAACTCCTTCGCAACGTACAGAGGAGCGGGCGCAATGTTTCCCTGAGTTCGTTGATGTTCCTCGCAGAGCAGCTTCTCCTGATGCACCCGCTCTCGGCGCCACTTTGGATTTCCGGCCTGTGGTATTGCTTCCGCGACGCCGCCGGCCGGAGGTTCCGCGTTCTTGGCTGGACCTACGTGATCATTCTGCTTTGCATGCTGGTGCTGAACGGACGCGTCTACTACATGGCGCCCGCGTATCCCATGCTCTTTGCTGCCGGGGCTGTAGTGTTCCAGCGCTGTGTCGAACGCTGGTCGTTGATGTGGCTCAAGCCGGCGTACCTCTCTACCTTGCTGGTGACCGGCGCGCTCTTGGCTCCGTTTGCGTATTTTCCGCTCCTCCCTGTAGAGACCTACATTGCCTATTCCAAGTGGGCGCACTTCGGCCCGCCGAAAATCG
>DASQHY010000159.1:0-14586 GCA_035631855.1 Candidatus Acidiferrales bacterium | reverse complement strand
GTCGCGAAGGTTCGTACGAACAATTCTCGTATTTTCATCTTCAGCGCTGGCCAACGATCGTGAAAAAACAATCTTCTTCTTGGAGACAAAGGTTTGAGCAAATTCGATATCCGCTTTTGTCTCGGACTGGCTTTTTGCGATATCAGGCCAATAAGGAACCATCAATTGATAGGTTTTACGCCCATAGACGAGCAGGTCAAATTCGCGCAAGAGGTGCGTGTAATGTTCAAGTACTTCGTCATCAGGGGGGGGATTGAATTTGGTATGGTCGCAGCAGCCATCCAGGGTAAGGTTGATTGCGTAGATTACATTTCTCATTTGATTTCCTTTCAAGTTTTGATCTTCCTGAAATTCAGTTTGTTTTAAGTTTAACCCCGACGAAGACCGCCCGAAGCCCCCTCGTTTTTGACCAAACACTTCGACAGGGGCACTTCCGCATTGATTAGTGGAACGTTTACTTTCTCCGATTCATACTTCCTTCGCACTGCGTGATTATTTCCCCGTGTTGTCTTTCGGTATTCTGCCGCGTAGTCTAGCTAGGTTTCGGTTGTTCCGCTAACGGGAAAGTGGCGAACTATGTCGGAAAAGGGTCAATCTCGTAAATCCATGTTCGTAGCGAAGAATATGGAAGAACTGCGCCGTCTCTACGACAGCGATACGCCAGTACTGGCATATGACTTCAAGAGGCGGACGGTCGAGGGCTGGACGCCAGAGCACAGTCACCCGCGCGGGCAACTCGTCGCACTGACCCAGGGGTTGCTCATCGTGGAAGCAGGAAGCGAACGATGGATGTTTCCCTCCCAGCGTTGCGCATGGATTCCACCAAATTGTAAGCACGCGGCGCGTTCTGTCGGGGGCGCTGCTGGCGCGATGGTGGACTTGTCTCCGGAGATGTGCCGCGGACTGCCCAAGACGCCCAGCGTGTTCAACTCATCGGAGCTATTGTTCGCCATCGTTCATCGTATGGTCGGTTGGGACCTCCGCCAGCCGCTCAACCCGGCGAAGAAGCACTTAATCACAACGCTTCGTGATGAGATTCGACAGCCTGACCAGCAGCCCTTGCGTTTGACCATACCAAGAGAAGAAAGACTGGCCAGAGTTGCAGATGCTCTGCTGGATGATGTTGCGGATGACCGCACGCTGGACGCTTGGGCAGATGTTGCCGGAATGGCCCGCCGTACTTTCATGCGTGCGTTTTCGGCTCACGCAGGCATGTCATTTGGGCGTTGGCGACAGCAGGCACGGTTGTTTGCTGCCCTTGAGATGCTGGCACAAAAGAAATCTGTCACGGAGGTCGCTATCGCAGTCGGTTACGACAGCGTGAGTGCCTTCATTGAAATGTTCCGGACGATGCTGGGAACCACACCACAGACATACTTTCGAGGCAGGCAAGAACCGGGACACAAGTAGAACCGGAAATTACGAGTTGGCGAACCCATTTCCACCCGCCTTGCTTGCTGTGGGCGAGTCACGGGCAAACCGGAAGTTATTCAAGGCTCGCCGGCTTGCTCCTTGACCACGCTTCGGAGATTCTTGTCCTCGCGCAAGCCGACAAACTTCGAATGGCGCAGCCTATCCGTCTCCGTCCATTCGAGAGCACGGGTTCCAGCTCTTCTATGGAAGTTTTTTGCGGGAGGCGCGGGCGGCGGACATGCGTTTCTCGATTTCGTGCGCGACGTAGCGCCGCAAATTCCCCGGCAAGACTTCGGAAGAGCTCAGCACTTTCAAATCGCCGACGGTGAGATTGGGCAAGACGGCCAGGACCACCGCGAGGGGAGTGGCGGGATGGCGCAGGAGCGCGAGGCGCACGTTGTACGAGAGCGACCATTTTCGGTGGGTGGCGACCGTCTGCACGACGCCCGCGGGAAATTTCTTGTAGGACAAGGCTTTCAAAACCTGGGCTTCGGTCAGAAAAGGATTGTCGAGCACTACTTTTGCAATCTGTGCGTGACCTTCGGCCAGGAGAGCACCCGCTACGCGGGCCGGAGCGCGGCGCGCGAGCGTCAACTTCTGGCCCAGCGGCAAATGCGCGAGGCGCGAGATCAAGACGTCTTCCGCGAGACGCTTCAGCCCCGCTTGGGTCGCGGGCAGCAAGGTAAGCTGCACAAGATCCATCAGGTAAAGCTCACGAACCACGCGGATGAAAACAATCCGCGGAACATGAGGATGGAATGCCAGCGCTTTCTTCACGCGGTAGGTCTTGACCAGTTCACGCCGGCGCGCGATGGCTTCGAGCAAATCCCCCGACAGGTCTTTCCGCTCCAGCAACAGGCACAGGTGTGTTTCGTTGAAGAGCGGATTCTCAATGAGGCCCTGGAGAACCTCCACATCGGGGGCATGGACGAGGAGGGAGATTTCTTCGAGAGTCGCGCTGCGCGCTCGCTCAAAATCAACGGGCGGCGTGTTTTCCATATGCCTAACTCGAGAGGCTGCGCTCGGACACCAGCCGCAACGCCAGCCGGCCCGCGCCGACTGCCGGCGATATTTCGAGCGTGGTGATCCGGGCGCGCGGAGCAACCGCTCGGATGCCCTGGTCGACGCGCACGTCGAGCAACTGGCTGTGGCCGAATACGCCGCCGGACTTGGCCAAGGGAAATTCTGTGTCCTGCAACTTCAGCTTGCGGATTAGCACTGAGGCCATCTCCGCAAGCTCCGAGGCGGCATCGAGCAACAGGCTGCGGGAAACCTCGTCGCCCGCTGCGGCTTGCTCTACGACGACCGGGAAGACGCGAGGGAAGACGTCATCGGGATTCGTGGCCACCTGCTCGATGAGTTCGTCCCAACTGGAGCAGCCCGCCGCCGGAAGGACCTTAGCGGCCAGCACGGTTGCAGGTGCGCCGCGGTCGTGGAATCTCCCGGCGACAGCGACGGCACGCCGGCCGATTTCGAAAGCGCTGCCCTCGTCGCCGATCCAAGGGCCATATCCGCCTACGCGGGCGGTCTCCCCGGCGGCATTTCTTCCGCAGGCCGCCGACCCGGTTCCGGCGATGAGGACGACACCCACTCCTCCCCCGGCAACAGACTCAAGAGTTGTCTCCAAATCCGTGGTCACATGCACGGAGGAATTCGGAAAGGACTCGCGGAACATTGCCTCCATTCGTTCGGCGACGCCCGGGCGGCCGGCGCCGGATAACCCTGCGCAAATCGCCGAGACATCGCCAGGCTTCAGACGCGCGGCAGCCAGGGTCGCTGCGGCCGCATTGGCCAGCGCCGCGTAAGCACGGTCAAAGCCGATGCGCATCGGATTGGAAGGACCCGAAAGGCTTCGCGAAGCCACTTCCCCGCCGGCGTTGAGGAGCACGCATTCCGTCTTGGTGCCGCCGCCGTCGAAGCCGAGGACGTAAGTCACTTCAAAAGCATACGACAGATTGGCGGCGGTTTCCCACCGAAGGCGGCGTTCTGTGCCCTTCGCGCCGTTTTACGACGCGACAGGCTGTAGTGCTGCGCGCTTGACGCACCGGCGAACCGCCCACTATCATCGCGCGACTTCTCGCCGACAGGCGTGGCCCCAACCTGGCGGGGCCGCGGGGGAATGATGCGCCTGAGCACGCCCGACCTCCTCATCGTCGCCGCCTACCTGGTGGGAATCACGTTGTTCGGCATTCGCTTCCGGCGCGGCCAGCAGAATATCAGCGACTATTTCCTAGGCGGGCACAGCGCGCCCTGGTGGGCACTGGCGTTTTCCATTGTGGCCACGGAGACTTCCACGCTGACGATCATCGGCACGCCCGCGCTGGCCTACGGCGGAGATCTCGGCTTTCTGCAATTGGTCCTGGGCTACCTGGTGGGGCGAGTTGTGATCGTGCTCGTGTTTCTTCCTCACTACTTTCGGGGAGATTTCTTTACGGCCTATCAGCTCATCGAGAAACGCTTTGGCGAGAAGATGCGCGCGGTGGCCGCGAGCACGTTCCTGGTGACGCGCGCGCTGGCCGAGGGAGTGCGCATCGCCGCCATAGCGCTGGTTACCAGCGTGGTGCTGGGGACTTCAGAGCGCGCGGCAGTTTTCATCGTTATTATTTTGACCCTGCTTTACACCTACGAAGGAGGAATGAAAGCGGTCATCTGGACCGACGTGGTGCAACTCATCCTCTATTTTACCGGGTCGGTGGCCGCATTCTGGCTGCTGCTGGAGCGCATCCCCGGCGGGTGGGCGGAAGTGACGCACGTGGCCGCATCGGCAGGCGACAAGCTGCACGTGTTTCACTTCGCGCTGAGCGCGACGCAGAAGTACACCTTCTGGTCGGGAATGATCGGCGGAACGTTTCTCACCATGGCGAGCCACGGAACGGACCAGACCATCGTGCAGCGCCTGCTTGCCGCGCGCTCCGAGCGAGACAGCAAGAAAGCGCTGCTTGCCAGCGGCGTGATCGTCTTCGTGCAGTTTGCGCTCTTCCTGCTGATCGGCGTGATGCTTTACGTGTTCAGCCAGCACGTACCACTGCTTGCGTCCGGAGAGAGAACCGATCGCATTTTCCCGACGTTCATCGTCAGGGAGATGCCGCACGGCCTCGCGGGGCTGGTCATCGCGGCCATTTTTGCCGTGGCCATGTCCAACGCAAGCGGATCGCTGAATTCCCTGGCGGCTTCGACGGTGCTGGATTTTCGGAAACTGCGCGGAAAAGAGTTCGATTCCGCGAACTTTTTGCGTCTCTCGCGGCGGATGACGCTGGTGTGGGGTGTCGTGCTTTTGTTGTTTGGCATGGTAAGGTGGGGGCCGGTGCTGGAAGCGGGACTCACCGTCGCCTCGCTCCCCTTCGGCAGCCTGCTGGGACTGTTTCTGCTGGGCACGGTGGACCGGCGGGCCACGGCGCGCGGCGCTTTGTTTGGAATGATTGCAGGACTCGCAGGGATTCTGGCTGTGTATTTGTTCACTCCGGTGGCCTTCACGTGGTACGTCTTGATCGGCGCGCTGACGACTTACGCTGTGGGGGCGCTGGCCAGCCGCGCCGAGGGACTCTCGCGACCCGGCGGCAAGCAGCATCCGAAAATGGTCTAGAGCCCCATCATGAGTGAAAAGCGGATTGAACTCGTACGAGGACTTGGCCCGTGGGCGGCTGTGGCCATCGTTGTCGGAACCATCATCGGTACGGGGATTTTCCTAAAGCCGGGAGAGATGGCAGCCGTGGGCGGGTCGGTCAGCGTGGTGTACGCGGCGTGGATCGTGGGCGGGTTGCTGTCTTTATTCGGCGCGCTTTCGTTTGCGGAACTCGGCGCAGCCATTCCCGAGGCGGGCGGGCAGTATGCGTATCTGACGAAGGGGCTCGGTCCGGTGTGGGGATTTCTTTTCGGATGGATGCATTCCACGGTCGGCGAATCGAGCTCGGCCGCTTCTATCGCTGCGGCGTTCGCGCGGTTTTCCAGCTTTTTTATTCCCGTCATTGCGGCGCCGATTTTCACCTGGCATGTGACGCTTCCCTTCGCGGACAAACCTTACGAGTTTGTTTTTTCCTGGGCCCAGCCGGTGGCGGTCGTGGCCATCGTGCTCTTTACGTTCATCAACTACCTGGGTGTGCGTCTGGGCGGGCAGGTGCAAATCGCGCTGACTTTTTTGAAGATTGGCGCAGTGCTTTCGATTGTGGTGGCGGGATTCTGGCTCGGACATGGAAGCCTTTCGCACTTTCATCCGTTCTGGCCCGCACATGCGGGGGCAGGAACGTTCGCGAGTTTCCTCGCGGCTTTGGCGGCGGCGCTATGGGTCTATGACGGCTGGGAAGACTTAAACCGCGTGGGCTCTGAGGTCCAGAACCCGGAGCGGAATTTTCCCATTGCGATGGTTGGCGGGACGATCTTTGTCGCAGCCGTATTTCTGCTGTTTAGCGCGGTCTGCTTTTATGCGCTGCCTTTCGCCAGCGTGGCTGCCTCGAGCCATATTGCCTCGGATGTGGTGGAGAGTTTTGCGGGACACGGCGCGGCATTCTGGATCACGCTGGCGATGGTCATTTCATCGCTGGGCACGCTGAATTCCTCGCTGCTGAGCGGAGCGCGCGTGCCGTATGCGATGGGCCGCGACGGACTGTTCTTTCGCATCACGGCGATCGTGCACCCGAAGTTTCGCACGCCGAGCGGCGCGCTGCTCTTCCAGGGAACACTGGCCGCTCTGATGGCGCTGACCGGAACCTTTGAAGAGCTGACCTCGCTCTATATTTTTGCCGGATGGATTTTCTATGCGCTTTCGGTGGTCGCGATGTTCCGCTTGCGGCGGACCCAGCCGGACATGCCGCGGCCGTTTCGCACGTGGGGTTACCCGGTGGTGCCCGGGCTGTTTGTGCTCAGCGCGCTTGCGCTGACGGTGAATATCTGGATGGAGCGGCCGGTGCGCTCATCCATCGGGCTGCTGCTCATCTTGGCGGGACTCTTCTTCTACCGACACTGGCGCACGAAGGTCTCGGCGGATTCAATGCCTGCCTGACTCCCTTCTCAATAACAGCGCCGCGGTCCCAGGAGAAATGTTGGCGGGGTTCAGCGGTAGAGAAGATACCTGGAGCGAATTCTCTGGAACGCGATCAGGTCCACAGCCCAACCGGAAATAATGTCGGCAGGCGGCACGCCACTTTTCAGCTTGGCGATTGTCGCAGCATTTCCCAGCAGCGTGATGGTCTTCTCGACAGAAAAACGATCTCCATAGAGCTTTTGCAGCGCCGCGGCGATCTCCAATCCCATGCGCATGGGGCGCACGGCGTTGCGATCGGTGATTTCGATGGCGGCCCCTTCGCATAACTCCCCCTTATGGAGGCCGTTCTCCGGCGTGAAGGCCGTGGCGCGAAAACGGACTCCCGGAATGCCCCGGCGATTCAACTCGGCAGCCAATTCCTCACCGCGCATCCACGGCGCGCCGAATTGCTCGAACGGAGCCGGCGTGCCGCGCCCAACGGACACGCCCGCGTCCTGGAGGATTTCCAGCCCGGGGTACAAGACCGCTCCGTTCAGGGTGCGCAGATTCGGCGAAGGGGGAATCCATTTCAATGCGGTGTCGGCGTAGAAGTATTGACGCTTCCAGCCTCTCATGGCGATGACGTGAAGGTCGCAACCGATTTTGTTCTCCGAGTTGAACATGCGCGCCAGTTCACCGATGGTCATGGCGTAACGCACGGGCATCGAGAAGTAACCGACAAAGTTGAGACGGTCGCGATCGAGCAAAGGCCCTTCGACGATTTCTCCGCCGAGCAGATTCGGGCGGTCGAGGACGTAAAACGCAATGTGGAGCTTTGCGGCCTCTTCCATGGCGTAGCCCATCGTCGTCGTGTAGGTGTAGAAGCGCACGCCGGCGTCCTGAATGTCGAACACCAAGGCATTGATCCCGTGGAGCATTTCCGGCGTGGGCCGCCGGGTTTCGCCAAACAGGCTGTACACGGGCAGTTGCAGCGAGCCTTTTTTCGTCTTCACTTCGATGCTGGTGGAATCAACTTTTTCGTCGGCGCGGCCGTAGAGCCCGTGCTCCGGATTGAAGACAGCCACCAGCTTGACTCCCGATGCGTTCGCAAGAAGGTCAAGGATGGAGCGGCCGCGGCGGTCCACACCGGTTTGATTGGTAATTAGCCCGACGTGCTTGCCACGCAACGCGGCAAAGCCCTGTCCCTCGAGAACGTCCAGGCCGGTCTTTACCAGCCGCGTCTCTTTCGCAGAGCACAGCGAGGTCAGCGAGAATAAGAATGCAACGAGCCCCAAAA
This sequence comes from Candidatus Acidiferrales bacterium, assembly GCA_035631855.1. Classification (GTDB taxonomy): domain Bacteria; phylum Acidobacteriota; class Terriglobia; order Acidiferrales; family UBA7541; genus DASQHY01. The sequence goes on along the minus strand of DASQHY010000159.1, from coordinate 6,919 downwards.
GAAAGAGCGGCGGGAGGGATCGGCGGGAATGGCGGCGAGGTGGCCGGCTGGAAAAGGGTTGCCGCGAGGACTCTTGTGCAACGCGGGGAATGGGATGAGTTGTGCGCTTCAAGACCGTGTGCTATATACAACTTCGGGATGCAGGCGTCAACATTGGAAGCCGGAGTCCATGCGATATTTTAGACGCTGGCTCTTCCTTCCCGCTCTTCTCCTTTTGATGGCACACACCGGACGCGCGCAAAAGAAACCGCCCACCCAAGGTGCTCGCCCAGCAGCTTCCTCAATGCGCAAGGAACCCGGCCGGGGCGCTCCGCGAGGAGCAAAAAAACTTTCCCCGGAAGCTGAGAGCTGGGTCGCCAAAACGCTCAAGGCCATGACCGTTGACGAAAAAGTGGGCCAACTTATTTTTGCGAGCTTCCATGGGGCGTTTCTCTCGAAGGAAAGCGAAATCTACCGCGAGTGCCTCCGCGAAGTAGAACAGGAACATGTTGGCGGCTTCATCGTAGAGACGCAGAGTTCGCCGCTCGGCGTGGTGAAGAGCGAAGCCTACGCGACGGCCCTGCTGGCCAACCAGCTTCAGAGCCGCTCGAAGATTCCCCTGCTGATGGGCGCGGACTTCGAACGCGGCACGGCCATGCGCCTGGAGGAAGGGACATCGTTCCCGCCGGCGATGGGAGTGGCGGCCGCGGGGTCACCCAAGGATGCTTACGAGATGGGGCGCATCGCCGCGCTCGAAGCGCGAGCAGCGGGAGTGCATTGGGTGTTTGCCCCGGTTGCCGATGTCAACAGCAATCCCGACAATCCCATCATCAATACGCGGTCGTTTGGCGAAGACCCCCAGCGCGTGGCAGCATTCGTTTCGGCGTTCACGCGCGGCGTGGAAGAAAACGGCGCACTGGCCACGGCGAAACATTTCCCCGGACACGGCGACACCGCAACCGATTCGCACATTGATCTCCCCATTGTCAGTGCCGACCGCAAGCGGATGGAGTCCGAGGAACTCGTTCCTTTCCGCGCGGCCATTGCCGCAGGCGTCAGCAGCATCATGACCGGGCATCTCTCGGTTCCGGCGTATGAACCCGACCCCAACGTTCCGGCGACGCTCTCGCACAACATCTTGACCGACCTGCTGCGCAAGCAGCTTGGGTTCGAAGGATTGGTGATTACCGACGCCATGTCGATGGGCGGAATCACGGTGCGCTATCCTCCTGGGGAAGCGGCGGTGCGCGCGTTTCTGGCGGGCGCGGATGCGGTGCTGATGTCGCCCGTCCCGGACGCTGCCTACGAAGGGCTGCGCGACGCTGTGCGCACGGGGCGAATCACGAAAAAGCGCCTCGACGAATCGGTGACGCGGCTTCTGCGCGCCAAGGCGCGGCTGGGTCTGTACAAGAACAAGCTCGTGGATCTGAACGCGCTCAACGTGAAGTTCGGCAAGCCGGAGTGGGCCCATATCGCACAGGAAATCAGCGATCGGGGCGTCACCCTGCTGCGCGACACGCCGCGCCAGTTGCCACTCGATGCCACCAAGCCGATGCGCGCGCTGCTGGTCGTCGTGGACGGCGATCCCGATCCGTATCCCGGGGAAGACCTGGAGCGCGAGCTCCACTGGCGCGTGGATGCGCTGCAAGTGGTCCGGACGGACACGGCGTTCGTCAAGGTGTCTACGGTGAAGCTGCCGCCGGCGGAAAAATACGACGTGGCCATCGTGGCGCTCTTCGTGAAAGTAACGGACCGCAAAGGCACCGTGGGCCTGCCCAACGACGGGGCTGCGCTGGTGAATCAGGTTCTGGCGTCCGGCAAGCCGGCGATTGTGGTGTGTTTCGGCAATCCGTATCTGATCGAGCGGTTCCCTGCTGCACCGACCTGGCTTGCAGCGATGGGCACGACGGAGGTGTCGCAAATCTCGGCGGCGCGAGCACTCTTCGGGCAAACCGCCATCAGCGGGCGGTTGCCCGTCAGCGTGCCCGGAGTGGAAGGCGGGTTGAAGGCAGGCTTCGGAATCGCCGTGCCCGCAAACCCGATGACGCTGCGCGCCGCAGGAAGCGCGATGGAGGCGCGGCTCAAGCCCGTCTACGACGTGATGGAACACGCGATTGCCGATGGCGCTTTTCCCGGCGGCGTGGTGGCAGTCGGTTATCACGGGGAATTGGCGGTTCGCGCCTTTGGAAAGCAAACTTACGGACCGGCCGCGCCCGCCGTCCGCGCCGACACGATTTACGATATCGCTTCGCTGTCGAAATCCGTGGTGACGACCACGCTCATCGCTCATCTGACGGAAGTGGGCGGAGGCGGACGCGTGGACCTCGACGCGCCCATCAAACGCTATCTGCCGGGATGGGCCTCCGGGCCAAATCCCGAATGGCGGCACAAAGTCACCGTGCGGCATTTGCTGACGCACACCTCGGGGCTTCCTGCGCATGTGGACTATTACAAGACGTGCAAGTCCGAAGCGGAAGTGGTGGCAAGAATCATGGCGGAGCCCCTGGCGGCGGCCCCCGGTGAAAAGGAAGTCTATTCCGACCTCGGCTACATCTTGCTCGGCGCCATCATCGAGAGCGTCACGGGCAGGACCCTCGACAGCCTTGCCGCAGAGCAGATCTTTGCTCCGCTCGGAATGAAGGACACCATATACAACCCCGCGAAGGGGCTCCTGCCGCGAATTGCTCCCACGGAGAAAGATGCCGATTATCGCAAGCGGTTGATTCACGGCGTGGTGCACGATGAAAACGCGTTTGCCATGGGCGGAGTGGCGGGGCATGCAGGCGTGTTCTCGACTGCGGGGAACCTGGCGGCGTTTTGCCAGATGCTGCTGAACGGCGGGATCTACGCGCATCACAGGTTCTTGCGCCGCAGCACGGTTGCGGAATTCACCGCCGCGCAAGCACTTTCCGGCGGCACACGGACGTTTGGGTGGGCCGTGCCGACCGAAGGCTCATCGAGCGGCCACTTCTTTTCCAAAACGAGCTTCGGCCATACCGGATTCACGGGAACATCCATTTGGATCGACCCTGAAAAGGAATTATTTGTAATCCTGCTGACGAACCGCGTGTACCCCACGCGGGACAACCATAAGATTCTGCAGGTTCGCCCCACCCTCCACGATGCCGTGATGGAAGGTCTTGGCTTGGCTACGCAAGCGGCCGCCAAACCTTGAACGGGGCGCGCCGTTGCGGCGCTATTGGCAATTTCGTGTGGCCAGGGTTTGTCCCATGCGCCGCCGGGTATAATCGCCACTTGTGAGAAACATTTCGCGAGAACCCCTGAAAACCGAGCACGGCAATCCGCGATCGCGCGGCCTCGACCTGCGTTCGACGTCGCAGATTCTGCGCGTGATGAACCGCGAGGATGCCGGCGTGGCGCGCGCCGTGGCGCGCGAGCTGCCCGCCATCGCCCGTGGTGTGGATGCGATTGTGAAGGCGATGCAAAACGGCGGCCGGTTGATTTATGTCGGCGCGGGGACCAGCGGGCGCCTGGCAATGCTCGACGCCTCGGAGTGCGCGCCGACTTTCGGAGTTCCGAGGACGATGGTGCAGGCGGTCCTGGCGGGAGGACGGCGGGCTTTGACCGGCTCAGTCGAAGACGCGGAGGATTCCCGGAGATGCGGAGCGCAGGATCTTGCCGCGCGAAGACTCTCCGCACGGGACGTGGTCGTGGGAATCTCCGCCAGCGGAACGACGCCGTATGTGTTAGGGGCGCTGGAATATGCGCAGAGGAAACGGGCCACGGGCATCGGCGTCGTTTCCAATCGCCATTCTCCGCTAACCCGGCTCGTCCGGATTACGATTGCGCCGCAGACCGGCCCGGAGGTGATTTCGGGCTCCACGCGCCTGAAAGCCGGCACGGCACAGAAGATGGTTCTCAACATGCTTTCTACGGCGGCGATGGTGCGCCTTGGCCACGTTTACGACCACTGGATGATTGACGTGGTCTTGACGAATCAGAAGTTACGCGAGCGCGGGCTGCGCATGCTGACGCGTGCGAGCGGGGCGAGTGTGTCACGAGCGGAACACGCATTGCGTCAAGCGGGATACAGCCTCCGCGTCGCCCTGGTGATGCTGAAGGGGCGCTGCGACGCCGCATCCGCGCGCAGACGCCTTAAGCTCGCGAAGAATCACTTGCGGCGCGCACTCGGCGAGTGAACCGCAAGTCCGGCTCGAAGGAGCTTCATGGACCGATTCGTCATTCAAGGCGGAAACCGCCTGGAGGGCAGCGTCGCCATCAGCGGGGCGAAAAACGCCGCCTTACCGGCCATGGCCGCCGCGCTGCTGACCGCCGAGCCCGTCCAACTGAACAACATCCCGCGCGTGCGCGATATCACCACCATGGGCAAGCTGCTCGCGCACATGTGCGCGCGGGTGGAAATGCCCGACCTCCCGCCGACGCAGTTCATCATTGAAGCGAAGACGGTGACCGACGCGGGTGCGCCCTACGAACTCGTTCGGACGATGCGCGCTTCGATCCTGACGCTCGGGCCGCTGGTGGCCCGCTTCGGCGCCGCGCGGGTTTCTCTGCCGGGAGGCTGCGCCATCGGCGCGCGGCCCGTGGACCTGCACCTGGCAGCGCTCGAAAAAATGGGCGCGGAAATCTCCACGGAACACGGGTACCTATCGGCAAAGGTTCCGAGAAAAGGACGCTTGAAGGGCGCGCACATCGTCTTCGAGAAAATCACCGTCACGGGCACCGAGAACATCCTGATGGCGGCGGCACTGGCGGATGGCGAGACGCTGATTGAAAACGCGGCGCGCGAGCCGGAAGTAGCCGACCTGGCGGAGTTGCTCCGGAAAATGGGCGCCGACATCGAGGGTGAAACCACTTCGACGCTGCGCATCCGGGGAAAGGCCAAGCTTCACGGGGCTATCCATTCGGTGATTCCGGACCGCATCGAAACGGGAACTTTTCTGGTTGCCGGGGCTTTGGCCGGCGGCAACCTTGTTCTCACCGGCTGCGCCCCGCAGCATCTTGGCGCTGTCGTCTCGAAGCTGCGCGAAGCGGGCGCGGACGTTGCCGAAGAGGCGCCGGACCGCCTGCGGGTGCGCGGCGGAAAAAAGCTCGCCGCCGCCGACATGACGACTGAGGAATACCCGGGATTTGCCACAGACATGCAGGCGCAGTACATGCTGCTGGCCACACAAGCCGAAGGAACTTCGGTGATTACCGAGACGATTTTCGAGAATCGCTACCTTCACGCCAGCGAATTGACGCGCATGGGCGCTGACATTTCGATTGACGGGCGGCGCGCGGTCGTCCGCGGCCCTTCCCCGCTCTCCGGAACCACGGTCATCGCTTCGGATTTGCGCGCCAGCGCGTCCCTGGTTCTCGCCGGGCTCATTGCCCGGGGCGAAACCATTGTGGACCGCGTCTATCACATTGACCGCGGCTACGAACGCATCGAAGAAAAGCTCTCCGCAGTTGGCGCGCGCATCCGCCGGGTCCGCTGATCGCGCCAGCCATTTTTATCCCAAGGAAAGCGGAACGGCCCGGTAGGAGATCGCCGGGCCGTTGCCTTATAGTCGAATTGCGGGCTAGAAGTTAAGCTTCAAACCCAGTTGGATGACGCGGTTCGGTTCACCGATAGCGATTACTGTTGCCGAGGAGGGCAGTGAAGCCGAGGCACAGCAAGTCTGCCCAAAAACGGTACTCTGGATGCTGGGTGACCCGGTCGTGGCGTTGCGGGGGTTTTCCCAGTTGGTGTGATTGAGGACGTTGAAGAACTCCGCCCGAAGCTGGAGCTTGAATCGCTCGGTCATTCCGATATTCTTCAGCAAACCGGAGTCCAGGTTCCAAAAGTTCGGACCCTGGAAGATGTTGCGTCCGGCACCATTCTGACCCGGCGGCGGAATGCAGAAGAACGTCTGCGTGCCCGTAACGTTGACACAGTTAAAGTTTGGATCCGCGGGGTTGGTGATGAGCCCGCCGGTTTGGAACATGACCGGACCCCGAATTCCGTTCACGAACTGCACTTGCCCTCCATTGAAAGGACCTCGGACCTGGGCGAAGCTGACGTGCGCCCCGTTGGTGGTGAGTGAGCCGCTAGTAAGGCTGTAGGGCTCGCCACTCTGGTAGGTAAAGATGCCCGTCGTGGACCATCCGCCGATGATGTGATTCAGCCACTTGGGCACGCCGGAGGCAAACCTCTTTCCCTTTCCCAAAGGCAGCTCAAACAGCATATTGGTCAGCAGCACGTGTGTGTTGTTGAAGTCCGAAAGGGCCCGGTCGAGGCGGAAATTGTGAATGTCCGTGGGCGTGCGGCTATTCGTCGAACTCAGGCCGCCACCGGTAGCTGCCCCGGTAGGATCCACCGACATGTCGTCGATGGACTTGCTGAACGTGTAGGAGAAACCAAAATCCAGTCCGGCCTCAAACCGGCGGCGGGCAGCAAAGAACAGACCATGGTAGTAAGAATCGCCGCCCGAGTCCTGGAAGAAGATCTGCCCGAACTGAGGGACCGGCCGGAAGAAGTTTGCCGGGAAGCCGTGAGCTGTGATGGCATCTGCCCCCGTCAAGCCGTCGGCAAAGTTGGCGAAGCTACCGATGCTAAAGGTGTCGAAGTCGGAGGTCCTGCTATTGAGGTTGGCTGCGGTCATCATGTTCAAAAGCAATGTCGGCGCCTGGCCAGTGGTGCATGTCGCGGTACTCGTGCCATCGGGATTGCAGCCCTTGGCTCGGTTTGCGACGGCGATATTAAACGCGTCCAGGAAGCCTGCCCCGTTGGTCGACACCTGGTTTAGGTCGTAGGCTCTGTAGAGGTGTGTTCCCCGCTTGCCGATATACCCGACCTCGGTCACGAAATGCTGGGGGAGCTCTCTCTGGATGGTGAGACTCCACTCGTGCACGGAGGGATTCTTGAGGTTGGGATCAAAAGCCCCTACCGCCGGAGCGAGTGAGGCAGGTTGCGGCGGAGAGAACAACGCCGCCGACG
>DASQHY010000158.1:0-15810 GCA_035631855.1 Candidatus Acidiferrales bacterium | reverse complement strand
GCGAGTTCGATGCGGCGGCCGCGCTTGCCGCCAATTTCGAAGGGCTGATCGAAGGTCAGCCCCTCGTGCGGAGTGTCGCGCAACGCTGAAAAGGTGACCGTTGGATTGGGAAGCTGCCCGGCAATGCGGATGCCGGCCTGGGAAACCGCCCGCCGCAGACGCGCCGCCGCGAGATCGAGGTTTTGCCGGCTGGCGCGGTCGAGCGCGTCGCGCAGGCGGAGCGTCACGGCCGGTGCAGCCCCAGCCTGCCCCGCCGGGGGCTGCTGAGGAAACGCAGCCGCCGCAAAAATACAGATGAGTATGGCCAGTCGCAGAGTTTCACCCCTCAAAAAAGATACGCCGCCAGCGCCCCACGGGTTCCACAAGTCCGCGAGGGATATGGTTATGCGTCATGGCGTCGCGGGGATTATAGCGTGTTAGAAACTCCCGGCAGAGTTTCTTCTAAGATTCCTGGAGAGACAAAAAAGACCAAAACGGGGAAGGCTCGCAAGAGTCTTCCCCGTTTTCCTTTTTCTGGAGGGAGTAAGAGAAACTGCTCGGGTTAATGCACAACGCCCAGGTTGTGCACGCCGCTGAGGAAAGATGTCGCCGTCCCGGCAGCCTGGGGAACCCACCACATCCGGCGTATCCAGCGGTTTTGGCTGGTCATCATGCGGCGGCCGAGAAAATCCATCAACGCGGGACTGGCCTGTACGGCCACGTATAAAGAGTTTGAGTGCGCAAAGGGCCGCAGCAGAGGATTCATCTCCTGAGCCTGGCCGCTGGAGATCGCGCGGCGCGTGGACCACGCGTCAAACGTCGCGGCGGCGTGAGAGCCGGCGGCCAGCGCGTACCAAACGCGGCGATTCGTTGCAGTTTCCGCGGAGGCGTGGAAAGGGGCAAGAGGCGGCTGGGCCGGCGCCACTCTGCCCGCGGAAGAAGATTCCGGCAGCCGCAGATCGAGATTTGCCGGCAGGTTTGCGGGAGGACGCGGCTCGAAATGCTTCACCAAGGCGAGGGACGGAGTATCCGTGGAAAAAAGGATTTCGGGCGGCTGGAGGGAAGAGGCCGCAAGAGTAGAATGACTGTTTCCGGGCCCGGGGGATTCTTTTTCCGGCTGCATGGGCCGCGCGGATGCGGCAATCTCCACGCCTGCGGGCTTATCATGGCCTGCCGCAGCGGGGATATATTCTTGCGGAACGCTGAAAAACAGGACCGCGAGGGCCAGGATCATCGCGTTCTCCTCAGTGATGCGTTGCGTGAACTTTTACTCCAAGGCCGCATCTTTCACAAGACTAAACTCTGAAGGGGTGGCACACGATGGGCAAATAGTTACAATCGCTCTGGGCTGCGGGTAATGGTAGGTCTGGACCATTGGACTCCCGGAGTTCTAGTACTAAGTGCGCCATTCAGGGCCTGTCTCCTCGTCTGCCTTCCCTTGACTCTGTGTCTGTTATAATCCCGCGCCATGCCCCGCCAATCTGTTCCCCCATCCGCAGCCAAGGATAGGTCCAAGGGCTCGCCGGTTGAAGCGCGCCGCCCCGCATTCCAGCCCCCGCGATTCATCGTCCTGGAAGGGCCAATTCGCGTCGGAAAATCAACGCTCGCGAAGATTCTCGCGGAACGTCTGCACGCGCGGCGGGTCTTCGATTGCGAGGACAACCCCTTCCTTGCCGACTTTTACAAGGAAAAGCGCGGCGCCGCCTTCCAGGCGCAGATGTATTTTCTGATCGAACGTCACCGCCGCTTGCAGGAAGCCCTGGCTGTCGAAGCGCCCGGCCCGGTGCTCGCCGACTTCCTGTTTGAGAAGGACAAAATCTTCGCCAACCTGAATCTCGATGACGAGGAATTGAAGTTGTACGACCGGTATTTTGAGCGTTTTGCCGCCGAGTTGCGTCCGCCGGACCTGGTGATTTATCTGCAGGCCAAGCCCGAGGTGCTTCGAGGACGCATCGCCAAAAAAGGAGCTCGCGAAGAAAGTCAGATTTCTCCCGAGTATCTCGATGCGGTGGTCCGCGCTTACGAGCACTTCTTCTTCCGCTACTCCGCCTCCGATTTGCTGGTCATCAACACTTCGGACATTGACTTCGTCAACCGCAACGCCGACCTTCAGCAGCTCCTGCGGCGCCTCCAGGACCCCGTCAAAGGGACGCAGTATTTTCTGCCGCTCGGGGAAGGCTGAATCGGAGAAGCACGGATTCTCCCGAGCGCGCTCAAGTAACAAATCCGGGGCCGGTGCGTCCTACTTACCAGGGATTGTGTCTGTAAAATGCGGGGTGTCTGCGGAGGACGGGAATGTTTCAAACTTTCTGGCAGGACCTGCGGACCGGTTCCCGCGTGCTGCTCAAGAGCCCGGGATTCACGGTTGTAGCTATCCTTTCTCTGGCCCTGGGGATCGGCGCCAACACGGCAATTTTCACCATTATCAATGCCGTCTTTCTCCATCCCCTGCCGGTCGAAGAACCCTCGCAGCTGGTTGAGCTGTTCACCCGCGACACCAAGACGGTGCAGACCAACGCCAACTTCCAGCTCACTCCCTCCTCCCTCCCCAACTACGAGGATTACCGGGGCGAGAACAGTGTCTTTTCGAGCCTCGCAGCCGCGACGAACTTCCCACTGCCTTTGAATTGGGGCGGACAAGCCGAACCGCAGCAACTAAACAGCTACCTGGTCTCCGCGAATTTCTTCGATGTGCTCGGCGTGAAAGCTTTCCGGGGGCGCACCTTCTTCCCCCAGGAAGACAAAAAACAGGGGGCCAACACCGTCCTGGTGATGAGCTACGGCTTGTGGACGCAGCGTTTCGGCGCTGATCCGAATCTGATCGGCCAGACGATCATGCTGAACGCCACCTCCTATACGGTGATTGGTGTTGCGCCGCCGAATTTCAAAGGACCTCTGGCGATTGCCCCTCCGGACGTTCTGTGGATTCCCATCAGCATGCGCGATTACGTGCTTTCCGGTCCGGTCAAAGACTTCGAAAATAACCGTCGCTTCCGCTGGCTTTCCATGATTGGGCGGCTCAAGCCGGGAGTCACTCTGAAGCAGGCCGAAGCAGCGTTGAAAACCATCGCGGCCGCGCTGGAAAAGCAGTACCCCCGCGAAAATCAGGGCCGCACCATCGAACTCTCACTGCTGACCGAATCTGCTCTGGGCATTAACAATCGTCGTCAGTTCACGCTCGCCGGCGGTGTCCTGATGAGCGTGGTTGGACTCGTCCTCCTGATTGCCTGCGTCAATTTGGCCAATCTCCTGCTGGCCCAAGCCAGCAGGCGCGAAAAGGAGATGAGCATCCGCGCGGCACTCGGCGCAGGACGCCCGCGTCTGGTGCGCCAACTCCTGACCGAAAGCACGCTGCTTTCGCTCGTCGGCGGAGCCGCCGGACTGTTGGTGGCCTATTGGGGCCGCGGCCTGCTGTGGTCCTTCCGCCCGCCTTTCCTTCCCGACGGTTCCGTGGATCTTTCCTTCGATGCCCGCGTCCTGGGTTTCACCGTGGGAGCGTCCCTCCTGACCGGCCTTCTATTCGGCATCATCCCTGCGCTCAAGGCGTCCGACCCTGACCTGAACGCTATGCTGAAAACCGGCGGCCGCGGAGGCACGCTCGGATGGACGCACAACCGTCTCCGCAGCTTGCTGGTGATCTCGGAAATGGCGCTCGCACTCGTGGCGCTGGTTGGCGCGGGGCTGTTTCTGCGCAGCATGCAGAATGCACAGAAGATCAATCCCGGCTTCGAGACCAAAAAGTTGTTTCAATTCTTTTTCGACCTGGGGGCGTTGCGCTACGACACCGCACACGGTCAGCAGTTCATCCGCGACGCCGTCGAGCGCGCCAGGGTGGTTCCGGGGGTGGTGGACGCTGCCGTGTCTTCGGGCGGCTTATTCGGGGGCGGCATCGCCGGCACCACCTTCCGCGAAGGTGAACAGACCAACCCCAATGACCGCGGCACTTTGATCATCTTCAACAACGTGACCCCCGGCTACTACAACACCATGCGCATTCCGCTTCTGCGCGGCAGGGAATTCACTGAATTCGACCGCGAGGGTTCCACCAAAGTTGCCATCATCAACGAAGTGATGGCCAAGGTGATGTGGGCCGGGCAGGAAGCGCTCGGCAAGCGTTTCTATACCTTTGGCGATGCCCAGCCGTTTGAAGTCGTGGGGGTCGCCGGCAACACCACCGTTCTCCAGGTGAATCAGGATCCCCAGCCAATAGCCTATTTCCCCCTGCGGCAGCAGTTCTCTGCGGTCGGCGCGCTCGTTGTGCGCACGTCCGGAAATCCCGAGGCGCTCCTGGGGACGGTACGCAGCCAGGTACAGCAACTTGACCGCAACCTCGCCTTCACCAACGGGAACACGGTGGGGCAGTTTCTGAACCAGGGTCTGTGGGCGGCGCGGATGGGCGCGGCACTGTTAGGCATATTCGGATTCCTTGCGCTGGCGCTCGCCAGCGTTGGGATTTACGGCGTGATGGCCTACTCGGTCTCGCAGCGCACCAACGAAATCGGCATCCGCATGGCTCTAGGAGCGCGGCCAGCGCAGGTGCTGCGCTTGGTGCTGGCTCAGGGAATGCAACTAGCGCTGATGGGCGCCGCCGCGGGCGTGCTCGTTGCTCTTCTCCTGGGGCGCTACGTTTCGGGGCTGCTGTTTGGAGTCAGCGGCAAAGACCCGCTTACCATCGGCGGGGTCGCGCTTCTTCTGTCCGCCGTGGCCGCGCTGGCCTGCTACATTCCCGCGCGGCGCGCCACCCGCGTGGACCCCATCGTCGCGCTGCGCTACGAGTAGCACGTCCAGGGCAGGTCGAACCTCGTCCTTGCTCGGCGCTTTCAGGTATGGGGCGTAATCCTGGCTCCATAACTACTACGCAGCATCTTCCCAATCACCTTGTTTCCCGCCGTTTCTGAAAGCGTCATCATGGAGGCGGGCCTTGAACTGGGCACGCGTGCCCACGCCATGGCAATGGAACGGAGGATGAAGTGAAATCCCTGCGCTCACTGTTTCTCGTTCTGCTGGTGGCGGCGTTCCCGGCGCTCGCGCACAGCGAAGATGGCGCGAGCCAGACACTGCCGGTGACAACGTCGTCACCCGCGGCGGCGCGCTACTTCGAAGCGGGCATGGTGCACTACGAAAACCACCGCTGGAATTTCGCCCTGCGGGACTGGAACGAGGCCATCCACCTGGACCCCGACTTCGCTCTCGCCTACACCTGGATCTGCTTCACTACCGTGGACCCTGCCGAAGAAACCCGCGACCGCGAGAAGGCCAAATCGCTGATGAGCCAGGTCACACCCGGCGAGCAGTTGCTCATCCGCTGGATGGCCGGAGTCCACGAAAACCGTTATGTGGACGGCATCTCCGCCATGAACGATCTCCTGGCCCTGTATCCTCTCGACAAGCGCCTGAACTTCCTGGTCGCCTATTGGCTCTACCGCCAGGACGAGTATGAACTGGCGCAAAAACTCACTCTCCGCGCGCTCGCCGAAGATCCCAAGTACGCCACCTGCTACAACCAGCTTGCCTATCTCTATTCCCGCACAGGAGATCTGGACAAAGCCGTCGAGGCCGCCGGCAAGTACGTCGACCTGCTTCCCAACCAGCCCAACCCGCACGACTCTTACGCCGAGATGCTGCGTCTCTCCGGGCGTTTTCAAGAGGCGCTCGAGCAATATCACATGGCCCTGCAGATTGACCCGACGTTTTACATTTCCCAGAAGGAATTGGGAGAGACCTACTCTCTGATGGGCGATGAGGAACGCGCGCGCGCCGAGTATGCCAAAGCTATCGAGCAGGCTCCGAGCAACGGCCTGAAAGCCGAGTACCTCCAGAAATCCGCACTCACCTACGTTCGCGAGAAGAAATACGCCGAAGCGGATCAGGCTTACCGCGACGCTGCCGAGAAAGCCGCCGCCATGAGCCAGTGGGTCTGGCAGGCGCGCGCCTATCGCATTCTGGCCATGTTTCAGCCAGCCCGCGCCGCAGCCCTGAAAAATCTCGCGCGCGCCGAAGCTCTTCTGGCGGCCCAAAAAGGCGTTGTTCCCCGGGTGGATTTCGACGAGGAAGAGAGCCGCATCTTGCGTGTGCGCGTCGAGCGCACCGCCCTCAGCAATGAGGGCGCGGCTCGCAGAGCCTTGGCGCAATTGGAAAAAATGGGCAATTCCGGAGCCAGCATCAACACCCAGCGCAGCTATCACGGCGCCGCCGGAACGCTCCTCATCGCGCAGAAGAAATATGCCGAGGCCATTCCTCACCTGGAAGAAGACATCGCCAACCCGCTGTCCATGAAGCTGCTCGTCGCCGCTTACCGCAAGACCGGCGCCGCCGAACAGGCCGAAGCGATGAGCAAGAAACTCCTCAACTGGAAAATTCCGGGCATCGAAGAGGCCCTGGCGGTCTCTGCTTTCCGCACCGAGGAAGCCGTGTCCGCGAAAAACTGACTCTGGCGGTGAAGCAGCGCCTTTTCTATTTAATTGCGAGGTCGGCGGCACTAAGGATAAAACGACACCAGGAGTGCGTCCGTGCTGAAACGAATCTTCTTCTTCCTTTTCGGAATTGTGGCGGTGCTGGCCGGCTTGGTGGCGCTTTCGTACGCGCTCGATGGAATTGGCTACTTCACTCTCTCCAAGGGACAATGGCTCGGCGCAGCGGTGGGTTTCCTCGTTCCGGCAGTGCTCTCCGCCAGCGCGTTCTACATGGCCGTCCGGCTTTTCAAATCCAGCCGCGCTTCGGGAGAACCCCACATATCTGAGCCAGAATGACTGCAATGGGAAAGGTCGGCTGCTTCTTGACACTCCTGCTTCTGAATTATCTCGGCGGAGCACGTGTTGGGGTAACTTCTGCCGACAACTTCTCTCAAACACCGGAGACCATCAACCGAGTGGATCTGATGACCGTGGTCTTCACGGTCACGGACAAGAACGGCAGATTTATTAAGGATTTGAAGCCAGACCAGTTCAGAATTCTGGACAACCATAAGCCTCCACAAGAAATTGCAAGTTTTGAGTCTCAGGCAGAAACTCCGTTGCGCATTGGACTTCTCTTTGATGCGAGTAACTCCATTCGAGACCGTTTCTTATTTGAACAGCGGGCTGCCGGTGATCTTCTGCGTCAGATAATTCGCCCGCAGTCTGACCAAGCGTTCGTTCTTGCGTTTGATGAAGTATCGGAGCTAACTCAGGATTTTACGAATGATGTGGGCAAACTCATTGCTGGTATACAGAGGATTCGCCCGGGCGGCGGCACAGCCCTGTGGGACGCCGTGTTCTATGCCTGCCGGGACAAGATGCTGAAAGAAAAGAACAGCACTCCGGTGCGGCGAGCAATTATCCTGGTTTCCAGTGGTGACGACAACCAGAGCCGTGTCTTACCCCAGGAAGCCATTGAGATGGCCCAGCGCGCTGACGTAATCATCTACACCGTTAGCACCGACCTGAGCAATATTCAAGATACGGGGAACCACAACCTTAAGGTGTTGGCCGACGCGACCGGCGGGCAGGCATTCTTTCCTTTCAAACTTCAGGATCTCTCGAACGCCTTCGCCGACATCCAGGCCGAATTCCTTAATCAGTATTCAATGTCGTACAAACCCGACGGTTTCCAGCCCAACGGACAGTTCCGGACCATCCAGATCATTCCCGGGAACACGAAGCTGAAGGTGCGCGTCAGAAAGGGCTATTTCGCGCCCAAGGATTGAGAGAAATTGGTGTGCTTCGAATTCTAAGTTCCAAGGCGCACTTAGTTCCTCGGCCCATAGTACCCTTTGCGTCCATTCCCACCTGGCTTGTACCAACAACTTACGGACGCCGCATTGATAGCCCTTTTGGCCCAGCTTGTTTCAAGAGGCCGATGAGTGTGAGAGCTACAACAGCGAAGAGCAGCACATCCAGCACAAAGTGCATCCCATCGGGCGCATGATGATTGGTAAGCGACGGCAGGAGCTTGGTCGTCCTCTCCAGAGCTTTTTCGTTGCGCAGCGCCCTCGCGTCTGCCCCGAAAATATAGGGAATCCACCAGCTCTGCACCTGCAATACCGCCCACGTTCCGTATCCCGCCAGTCCCAGCCACATCAGCCAGGACCATTTCCGCCAGTACGCCAGCGCGAACAATAAAACCGGCAAGAGCATGACAACGGCAAAACCAAATGCAGCCACGGGCGCTTCTCCCGACCGGACCACCGCAATCAGGCGCTTGCCGGGCTGATCGTTCCAGGCGCCAAGCGGGAACCACAGCACCGCTTGGAAGTAAACCGCCAGGACAATCTGTACCACCAGGGATGCTCTTAGATAGCCCATGGAAGCCTCGCGAAGCATATCACCCACGCTGGGAACGCACACCGGTCACTTTCCGTCGAGGCCTTGCACGCGCCGCCGTCCCGGATTATTCTCGGGCGGCTTAGCAACGCCTGCTTTGATCCTCTTTGCGAGGTGCGCGCATGAACCACTGGACTCGAAGGAAGTTTTTCCTCACCACGCTTGCCGGAGGGGTCGCCGCCGGCGCCCGCAATCTCCTTGGGAGCGTCCTGCCCGGAGGCGATGGCGCGCCTGCGCTCTCCAACGGATTTGCCGCCATCAAGGAAACCGCCGCTGCAGCACAGGGCACGAAGCCGCTGATTATCTCCAGCGCCAACGGTGTGCGCGCGCTCGACCGGGGAATGGAAATCCTCAAGCGCGGCGGGGACACGCTCGACGCCGTCATCGCTGCGGTCACCGTGGTCGAAGACGACCCCAACGACGACTCCGTCGGCTATGGCGGGTTGCCCAATGAAGATGGCGAGGTCGAGTTGGACGCCAGTTGCGTGCATGGCCCGACGCGGCGCGCCGGCTCGGTGGCTTCGGTGCGGCGCATCAAGAACGTGGCGCGTCTGGCCAAGACCGTGATGGAAAAAACCAACCACGTGATGCTGGCGGGGCCCGGCGCAACACGCTTCGCGGTGGATCAAGGGTTCGAAGAGATGAACCTGCTCACGGAGAAATCGCGCACCGCGTGGCTGGCATGGAAAGCGAAGACCACCGAAAACTGGCGTCCGGGGCTGGACAGCCCGGAATGGAAAGAGCACCTCGCAGCGCTGCTCGACACGCCGGAAAAGCAGCTTTGGCGGCCCTGGATCGAGCAGGTGATCGCCCATCCGCCCACCGGCACGATTCCGTGCATGGCGGTCAACGAAAAAGGCGACCTCTCCGCCACGACAACCACTTCCGGCCTCGCCTGGAAGATTGCCGGGCGCGTGGGCGACTCGCCCATCATCGGCGCGGGCTGCTGCTGCGACAACGACGTGGGCGCGGCAGGCTCCACGGGCAAGGGTGAGGAAAACATCAAGGTTTCCGGCGGCCACACCATTGTCGAGATGATGCGCAAAGGGATGTCTCCCAAGGATGCGTGTCTCGAGGCGCTCGCCCGAGTCGCGCGCAACTACAACAACGACAAAAAGAAACTCTCCAAGTTCCACCTGTTCTTCTACGCGCTCAATAAAGACGGCGTCCACGGCGCCGCGTCGCTCTGGCGCAACACCTACAACAGAAAGCGCCACGCAGTTTACGCCGTCCACGACGGCACGCAGGCCAAGCTCGTCGAATGCGCGCCGTATTTCGACGACGTCGGCGGCGACGAATCATGAACGAGTGCAGAGGTGATGGCGTTCCGCAGCCATGGACCGGGCCAACATCCTGATTGTCGGCGGCGGCGTGGTGGGCTGCGCCGTTGCTTGCGCGCTCTCCCGCCGCTGGGAAGACATCTTTCTCGCCGAGCAGAATCCGAAAGTGGGGATGGCCACCAGCACGCGCAACAGCGGCGTGATTCACTCGGGCCTCTACTATCCCAAGGACTCTCTCAAAGCGCGGTTGTGCGTCGCAGGGAACCGCCTCACTTACGAATTCTGCGCGAAGCACAACGTGCCACACCGGCGGACCGGAAAACTGATTGTCGCCACATCGCCGGAAGAAGCGGCGAAGCTCGAGGAGCTCGCGGCCCATGGCCGCGCCAATGGAGTCGAGGGAATCCGCCCGTTGGATGCGGCGGGAATCCGCGCGCGCGAGCCGCACGTTCGCGGAGTGGCCGCGCTGGAGATTCCTTCGACGGGCATCCTCTCGAGCGAGGACCTGGTGAAAACCTACGCGCGAGTAGCCGCCGAACAGGGCGCGCACATCGTGACCCGCGCGAAGGTTGCAGTGCTCGAGCCGCATGCGGATTTCATCCGCGCAACCCTCCGCGTGGGCGAGGACCCGGGCTCTTCCGAAGAAACCATCGAAGCCCGCTGCGTGATTAACGCCGCCGGACTTTTTTCCGATGAAGTGGCCGCGCTCCTCGGAAACACGCGCTACCGCATCTATCCGGTTCGTGGAGAGTACTGCGAGATTCGCGGCCCGCGTGCGGCGCTCATCAACAACTTGGTTTATCCGCTCCCGCACGCCGAAGGCTTGAGCCTGGGAGTTCATTTCACGAAGACGCTCTGGGGAACGGTGCTGGTCGGACCGACCGCGCGGTATGTCCAGGACAAAAATGATTATGAGCGCGACCGCCTGACCGCGGCCGACTTCGCCCGCAATGCGCAGAAGATGCTTCCCGAAGTAACCGAGGGCGATCTGCAACTGGCCTATTCCGGCCTGCGGCCCAAACTGATTCCTCCCGGAGGAAAAGGCTACGGCGACTTCGTCATCGCGCGCGATCCCGCCGCGCCCCGCGCCATTCAATTGATCGGCATCGAATCGCCGGGCCTGACCGCGGCGCCGTCCATCGCTGAGCGCGTCTTCCAACTCTGCGAAGAGATCTTGCAGTAGGAAAAGTTCTTCTTATGAATTCCGAAAGAAACGCAATTGGCTTTCGCCGCAACAATTGCTCTTTATGTGGATCTGCAGACGTTGAGTTCCTCGCTGTGGAAAGGGAGCCTTCGTTGCGTGCCAATGCTGCGCGGCAACACATTGACGCGTATTGTGCGCGCTGTGTAGCGCGAGCACGCGACCGAGGCGAACACATCATTGAGATCTTATACACAACAGTCGAGGCGACGCATCCGAAGGATTAAATGAGTTTCATTGGACGAGTTGTGAGACGGACACCAGCGTCACGCCTTGCCCCTCGAGTTGCGGAAGCATTTCCTGAAGCACCTGCAGCGTTGCGGGATGCGGATGGCCGATGGCAATCGCGGCTCCCTGTTTCTGCGCGTCGCGCACCGCCAGCGCAAGCTGCTTGCGGATGGACGCTACGTCGGCCGAATCATCGAGAAAGGGCACGTTGCGGTAGGCTGCGGGAATCCCCATTTGCCGCGCGGTGTCATACGCCACAGTTGCGGCAGTCGTGCGGCTGTCCACGAAGAATAGTTTGTACTCGCGCAGCACGGGCATCAGCGCCGCCATCAGGTTGGCATCCGCGGTTGCCTCGGAACCCTGATGATTGTTGACGCCGATGGCGTCGGGAACGGTCGCAAGCATTTGCGCCACCGCCTGGGAAACCTCTTCGGCAGACATTCCCGGATGCAATTCGATGGCTTCGGGCTTGCCGTTTCCGGTGGAAGCCATCGGCAAATGGAGCATCACGGGCCAGCCGCGCCGCTTGGCCTCTTCGTCCACGTCTGCGGAATGCGCCAGACCCGGCAGCACGGAAATCGTCAGGGGAAACTGCAGCGCAAAGACGGCATCGGCCGAGGCGCGGTCATAGCCCAAATCGTCAATGATGATGGCCAGGCGCGCTCCGGATGCCGCCGCTCCCGAGTTTGCTCCCCCATGCCGGACATCCTGCGAAGTCAGAATGTGAATGGCGTGTGTTGGCGTGCCGTTGTGCCGGTAGAGAAACTGGATTTGCCCCGCGGCGTTGGCGCTGCCGAGCGGGTCGCGCGTCAGCGCGTGTCGCATCGCCACGCGGTCGAGCGCCTGGAGGAGGTTTGCCAAGTTCGCGGCGTTTGCGGGATTCGAACCGCCTGCCAGCAACGTCACGAAGAGATGATCGGTGGTGCCGTCATTGCCCTCGTTCTTGAGCGTGGCAGCCCACACCCGCCCGTATTCCGCATGATTGCGCGGCACGGCGGCTTGGAATTCACGCGTGATGGCATGGACTTGTGCGGGAGTAAGCGGCTTCTGCTTTTTCGCGCAGCCGGCGGAAAAGAAAAGAAGGGTGAGGGAAGAGAAAAAGGCGAAACGAAGGAGGCCGCCGGAGCGCCGAGATGATACGGTTCGTGCGAACGTTGCCTTCCGCCGGACCTTCAAACAGCTATGCTGCCTTGCGCGCGGGGGCCTTCAGAAGCTCGAGGGCCTTGCGCAGGACGGGGTCTTCGGGCGAAAGGGGGCGCGGCTCCGCAGGTTCGCTGGGAGCGGCCGCGGCACCGCTGTCGTCCTCGACAACGTCGGCTTGGTCTCCGCTACCGCCGCGTACCGCGACTGTCGGCGCTACGCCTTCCTCCAGGATGGACTTGCCGCCCGACGCGGTGTAATAGTTCGCCACGGTCAGAATGACCGCTGCACCATCCTCGAGGGGAATCACCTTCTGCTCCGAGGCCAGCCCATAAGTCCGCTCGCCGACAACATCGCCGCGATGGTTGCCGCCGATGGCCGCGGCCAGGAGTTCCGCCGCACCGGAAGTGGTCGAGGAGATGAGCACGGAAACCGGGCCCTTCCAGACGACTTTACTGGGGTCCGCGGAAAGGACTTGCTGCGTGACGGTCTTGCCGCGCAGCGTGGCGACATTCCCGGATGTGAGGAACAGCCGCGCGACTTCGATGCCCTCCGGCATATTCCCGCGCCCGCAATCGCGAACGTCGAGAACTACCTTGCGGATGCCCTGGCGGTCTAATTCCTGAAGCTTGGTGCGGAGTTCCTCCGCGCGCCCCGGCTCGAGCGTGGGCAGGCGCAATACCATGATGTCCGGATCAGCTTTTTGCGTGATCATGTGCTGCGGCCCAATTGGCGCGCGCACCAGGTCCGTATCCTGGGGTTCCGCGCGGCCGCGCCTCACCACCGCCACCTTCACCGAAGTACCCGGATCGCCTGCGAGAAGATTCAAAGCCTGCCCGACGGACATATCTCGGGTGGTGAAACCCGCAATGGCTTCGAGAATGTCGCCGCTGCGCACGCCAGCCTTGGCCGCGGGACTTTCCGGCAAAACGGAGACAACGATAATGTACCCAAAACGCTTGCTCAATGTGACCCCGGCTTCGCCCTTTTTCGCGGCGGCCAGCTTCTGCCTGTATTCTGTGTATTCGCGGGGAGTGAGATAGCCGGAGAGTGGATCCAGTGCCTCAAGCAGGCCGTGCAAGGCTCCCGAAGTGACCAGGTGCATGTCCGGTTCGTCCACATAATCCTGCTGAATACGCTGGAGCACTTCGCTGTAAACGGTCAGCGAGCGGTAGGCCTTGTCGTCGCCGCTCTTCCCCAGCACATAACCGAGTCCGGCATAGGAAAAAATGAGGACCGACAGCACAATGACCAGGATCTTGGAGAGCCGATTCATGGGTTCACGCTCGCTTTCGAGCGAAATTATACCACTCCACGGTGGTCCCGACCATCGCCGCTTTCGCCTTGTTGTTTGTTCCTAAGTATGAGAGCCAGCAGACAAGTCGGAGAGTTGCCGGGGCGTCAGAAATAGAGTAATCCTCGAGTGCGTGCCGGGCAGTGTGAGCAGGAGCGGCCATCTGCATAGAATACACGGCGAAAGAGGGGGTTTGTTGTAAATCTACAACACCGTTGGGCTCTGCAAGTCAATTGTGGCTGTAACTTATTGATTTATAAGATGCATTCTCATTTTTTGGCGGCCACCAAAGTGCTACTATTGAGAGGTTCATGCCCCATCAAACCACCATTCAGAGGCCGGTTGAGACCTCCGGCATCGGTCTGCACACTGCAGTGGCGGCGCGACTCCGCCTGGTGCCTGCCCCTGCTGATACCGGGATCGTCTTTCGTCGAACCGACCTGGACAGTTTTGAGATTGAAGCGCACGTGCGGAATGTCGCGCGCGTCAGCTATGCCACCAGCTTGATGAAGCAAGGAGTTCTGCTCTCGACGGTGGAGCACCTGCTCGCAGCCTTGTATTCGTGCGGTGTGGACAACGTTTATGCGGATATAGATGCGCTGGAAATTCCGATCCTGGACGGGTCGGCCCAACCGTTTATCCAAATGCTGGAGCAAGCAGGCATCCGCAAGTTGCGGCGCAGGCGGCGGTACCTTAAGGTGCTCAAGCCGCTGGAGGTTGCCGAAGGGGACCGGCGCATCGGGATCTACCCGGCGGATGAATTCCGCGTGCGCTGCCTGGTGGATTACGCGCACCCCGCGGTGGGCCGCCAAGAAGTGGAGGTTCTGGTGAATCGCGAAACCTTCAGCCACCTGCTGGCGCCGGCGCGCACGTTTGGCTTTACAAAGGATTTCGAGGGAATGCGGACGGTGGGCTTGATCCGGGGCGGCTCAATGGAAAACGCCATCGTGCTGAACGACGAAGGCATAATGAACGGTCCGCTGCGCTTCGAAGATGAATTTGGACGGCACAAGACCCTCGATCTGATCGGTGACCTCGCGCTGGTCGGTCTGCCGCTTCTGGCGCGTGTGGAGGCCCACAAGGCAGGTCACGCGCTGCACACGCAACTGGTGACCCGGTTGCTTGCGGACAGCTCACTGTGGAAGGAAACCGCGGAAGAACCCCAGACGCTCCCTGAAGCGGATGCGGAGCGCATCTCCCTCGGGGCGGATTTGGCCCCTGCTCCTGCCACCGACTAAGAGAATCCAGAAGGCCCCTTGCCCATAGTCTTCAGCTAGCCGACTTGTCCTTTCTCATCGCAGGGACAGACGTCGGGCCGCAGTTCCACCGTCACGAAACAGGCTCAATCGAGTGGGGGGCTGTGGGCGTCGGCCGGGCGGTTCCTCTCAAAACATGAAGAAGAAGATTCCCAGAACCAAACTTGTGATGGCCAGCCCGCTTGTCTGCGCTTGGCCTGTGGGAAACGGCGGCCCGCCAATCGTGGGAGGTTGCGCGACCGCGGTCTGACACCGGGGACAAGTCAAAGAACCCGGCGGCAATTCATTCCCGCAGGTGTGACAAAAGGCCATCACGCACCTCCACCGGGGCGAGAGTAACCTGCTTCGTAATATCCAGGGAAGAAAAAATCAACCACAATTTCCGCTTTCGCACATGCGAGTCGACGACAAAGTTGTCAAAAGGGGGGAGTGTGGCGGAGAATGAACTGCTTATGTCTGCCTCCGATTTTGTCATCGTCATACTGGCTGCGGGCAAAGGGACACGGCTGCGGTCGAGCTGCGCCAAGGTACTCCACCGCGCGGGCGGACGCGCGCTGATCGAGCACGTGATACGCGCCTGCCAGCCGCTCGGCGCGAAGAGAATTTTCGCTGTCGTGGGTCACCAGGCGGAGGATGTGCGCGCGGCGGTTGAACCGCTGGGCATTGAAACCGTGCTCCAACAACCGCAACACGGCACCGGCCACGCCATGGTAGTAGCCCGGCGCGCCATCGGCAACCGGGTCAAGCACGTGCTGGTGCTGCCGGGAGATGCTCCGCTCATCCGCCCCGAAACATTGCGCTCACTCTTGCAGACGCATCGCAACGGTGACGCGGCGGCTACGATACTTACTGCGGTCGTTGAAAACCCTGCAGGATACGGCCGCATTGTGCGCAAGTCCGCCAGCACCGTCGCCGCGATTGTCGAGGAATCGCAGCTCAGGGAGGAGCAGCGCAGCATCAATGAAATCAACTCGAGCATCTATTGTTTCGCGCTCGACAAATTGTGGCCCGCGCTGGGGCGACTCAGACCCAACAACGCGCACCGCGAGCTGTACCTGACCGATGCCATCGCCGTCCTTTCGCAACAAGGCGACATGGTGCTCGCCGAGATCGCAGGCGATGCCCGGGAAGT
>DASQHY010000157.1:0-11001 GCA_035631855.1 Candidatus Acidiferrales bacterium | reverse complement strand
GAATTGCATAGTCACCGCATCCGGGGCACCAGCGGACCTCCTGGTCGGTCTGAAAATCCTTCTTCGTGTAAATCGGCGGTAGCGTTGCCGTAGCCATTTTCCAATCTCCTCAAAAAACCCTGAACAGCGGTTCCGGCCTGCAGCCGGCGTTACAGCATCTCCTCGATCTTGGCCTCAATTTCGGATTGCTTGAACGGGCGCCCCTGAATCTTGGGGTAGCTTACGGCGTCCACAAGGTATTTGGCGCGGAGCACCATCACCAATTGGCCCATGTTCATTTCCGGAACCAGAACTTTCCGGTAGCGTTGCAGCACCTCTCCCAGATTGTGCGGCAGCGGATTCAAATAGCGCAGATGCACGTGCCCGATGCGCCGGCCCTTTTCGCGCTGGCTCTTCAAGGCTGCCGTGACCGACCCGTACGTCGAGCCCCAGGACACCAGCAGGAGGTCCCCATGGGGATCGCCCGCGGGAACGACGTCGGGTACTTCCTGGGCGATGGCTTGCACTTTAGCCGCGCGCAAATGGACCATCTTTTCGTGGTTGAGCGGCTCGTAGTTCACATTTCCGGTGACGTCCTGTTTTTCCAGCCCGCCGATGCGGTGCTCGAGCCCCGGCGTCCCGGGGAGCGCCCAGGGCCGCGCCAGAGTCTGCGGGTCGCGCTTATAGGGCAGGAAGCCCTCCGGCTCGGTTGTGAAGTGAACCGGGATTTCCGGGATTTCATGAATCTGCGGAATTCGCCACGGCTCGGCGCCGTTGGCCAAGTATCCGTCAGAGAGAACTATCACCGGCACCATGTACTTGATGGCGATGCGGCTGGCCTCCAGGGCCACCCAGAAGCAATCGCCGGGCGTCGCCGCCGCCAAAACGGGAATCGGCGCTTCGGAATTTCGTCCGAACAGCGCCTGGAGCAAATCCGCCTGCTCGGTCTTCGTGGGCAGACCCGTGGACGGACCGCCGCGCTGGATGTTGCAAACCACCAGCGGGAGTTCCACCATCACGGCTAGACCCAGCGCTTCGGTCTTGAGCGCCATGCCCGGACCGGAAGTCGTGGTAATGGCCAGCGCGCCTCCGTACGCCGCGCCGATGCTGGAGGTAATGGCGGCGATTTCGTCCTCCGCCTGAAAAGTCATCACGCCGAAATTCTTGTACATGGAAAGCTCGTGGAGAATGTCCGAAGCCGGCGTGATGGGATACGAACCCTGGAACAGTGTGAGCCCTGCTTTTTGCGCGGCCATGACGAAGCCCAGCGCCAGCGCCTGGTTCCCGCTCAGATTGCGATAGACACCGGGAGCCAGCTTGGCTGGGGGGATTTCATAGGTGATCTGGAAAGCCTCGGTAGCTTCGCAATAGCTGTAACCCGCGCGCATGGCCACTTTGTTGGCTTCCACCAGCAGCGGCTTGTTCTTGAATTTGTCTTCCAGCCACCGGTAGGTGGACTCCATGGTCCGGTTGTAAAGCCAGTAGCACATGCCCAGCGCGAAGAAGTTCTTGCAGCGGTCCATGGCCTTGGCGTCCAGGCCCAGGCCCTGCAGCGCCGCGCGGGTGAGCTTGGTCAGGTCCACGGCGAAGAGCCGGTAGCCGTCCAGCGTGTGGTCCTCGAGCGGATTCGACGTCATGTGCGCCTTGCGCAGGTCGTTGGCCTCGAAGCTGCCGCTATTGACCACGAGGATGCCGTTCTTCTTGAGGTCGGCAAGGTTCATCTTGAGCGCCGCAGGATTCATAGCGATCAAGGCATCCACGGCGTCGCCCGGCGTGTACACGTCGGTGGAGGCAAAGGCAAGCTGAAAGCCGCTGACGCCGGGAAGCGTGCCCGCGGGGGCGCGGATCTCCGCAGGAAAGTCCGGGAAAGTCGCCAGGTCGTTGCCGTAGAGAGCCACGGTGTTGGTGAACTGGCTTCCCGTAATCTGCATGCCGTCGCCGGAGTCGCCGCAGAAGCGGATCACCGCCCGATCGATCACTTCGCGCTTGCGCTGGCTGGCTTGAGAGACAGTGGGTTCTGTAATCGTTGCCATGTCGTGCTGGGCCCCCAATTATCCCAGTGAAATCGGAACTCGCTCCCGGCGGGCAAGGTCGCGTGCCGCGGGGCGAGCAATCCATTGCGAGAAACTCTTCACAGGCCTGACCAGGCAGCTCCGCTCTCTGCGCGGAATCGTCCGGGAGGAAAACGAAGTCATGGATTGACTCAGCGGGCGGAACATCGCGCCGCTCCCCAAGTAACAAACATACCACAGCGGAGCGGGCCCGGCGAACCAGAAAGCAGGTCGCGCAGCGTCACCGTAAACGCCCGTTCAACATATTGAACACACCCAATATCCGGGCACCGGCCGCGCCGCGCGGAGTTGAAGCACGATTATAGTTGGGGGAGATCCAGCAGCACCACATCCGAGCGCTCCTGCACTCGTTCGAGGACAACTTCACGGCCGTCTGGGGAGATGTCGAAATCGCCAACGTCGAAGTCGGGGCTGAGCTTAGTTATCTGTCGTTCGGTGCCCGTTTCTAGGTCAATGACCCAGAGATTCTTGTGTTGAATTCCTCCCCGCAGAAACACGAGTGCCCGTCCTCCAGGGAGAAAAGCCAGACGCCGAGCCCCCCGAGTCAGGGTCAGCGCCGGCAGCGGACGCGCTGCGCCCTCGGCTGTGACAGCTTTCAGCGAAAACGTGGTGCCAATGTCAGGTCCCGAGTAGACAATGAAGCGTCCATCGGGCGCCCAGGCGGGATCGACCGAATACTCCTGGACAAAGAGAGCGGGGGAGCGACCGTCGAGCGGGACGCGGAAGAGATGTGGGACACCATGATCGTTGGCCGCCGAAGTGATCGATTGGCCGTCGGGGGCCCACGCTGGAGCACCCTGCAGGTCGAGCGAATTGGCCACGACCCGTGCGCCCGTGCCGTCGGCCTGCATCAAGTACAAGAACGTCCGGCCCTGTTGACGGACAGAGAAAGCGATGGCGCTTCCATCGGGCGAAATCACTGGGCCGCCAAAGATTTGCGCGCCGTGACCACTCCACAACTCCGTTGTGGTTTCGTTCGAGAGCTTCCTGATACTCTCGCCCGTGCCAGTTGCAGAAACATACAGAAGATATTTCGGGCCCAGTCGCGGGGAGGAACCCGTGGAGGTGGTCAGAGAAATTCGGGTAGGAGCCGACACATCCGTGGGTGCAAGGGAATCAGCGATCGGCAAACGCCACAGTGTTTTCTTTGGAGTAGCAAGTGTGGCAACCAGGCGCCGACCGTCTGCGCTGGCCGCCAGCGAGGTGTAGCGGTCCAGGCCCTGAGTCAGCCGGTGGGGAATGCGGCGCTCGACATTCATGCTATAAAGCCACGGCCCCGAACCATCGGGATCGCTAGCGAGGTACAGCAAGGTGCGCCGATCCAGCAGGACCGGATAAATTACGCGGCTAGTGTGCGAGGTGATACGTTCAGGAGTTCCGCCGGCTGGAGAGATGCGCCAAATGTCCAATTTGTCGGGCAGGGCACCCTGGACGAAATAGATGAATGACGAATCGGGCGCCCACAATTGAAAGTGCGCGTGGAGTCCGGCAGGCGCAGTGAAAACGGGGCGAATGTCCGACCGCTGCGTGCTGTCTGAAACGAACAGCGGGTCTCCCGGTCCGGGCGTGTGGTACGCGAGTCGCGAGCCGTCGCGCGACCAGTCGTATTCGGCCACACCTTCCAGGTACGGCTTGGGCTGTCCGCCCAGTGTTGGGACGGCCCACACGCTAATGTCGCTGCTGCCCGCGGCGTCTTGCTTGCGAAACCAGAACGTGACGAGAGAACTATCCGGCGAGAACCCTAGCGCGCGGAGCGATGGGTTGGCGAGCCCCGGCGCGCTCCCGCGAGTCAAGTTGTGAAACTGTCCCGAGCCGAGCTGCGTAACCCAGACGTCCGTCGGTCCGTCCCGGTCCGAGAGAAATGCCACGAAATGACCGTCACGTGAGATTGCAGCGGCCTGCTCCGCTCCATCGAAGTCTGTCACGGTTTGGAATCGCGCATCGCCGATGGGGTTTCGCCAGAAGTACTCCGTCTTCTGAAGCCAGAGTCCTGCGACAATCGCCATGGCGGCTACGACGGCTGTCAGCGGCACGAGGAATGTCCACCGGGTTAGAAAGGCCGGTATGGCCGAGGGCGGCGGGAAGCTTCTCAAGTCCTGCAAAAGCTCTTGCGCTCGCTGGTAACGGTTCTGTGGATCCTTTTCCAAACACTTCAGAATGATCGACTCCAAGCGCGGCGGAATTGCAGGATTCAGTTCCCTCGGTCTCGGAGGTTGCTTATGCAAAATGCTCTGCGCCAATTCTGGCGCGAATTCCTCCGGAAACGGCCGTCTCCCGGTGGCCAACTCATAAAGCACCGTCCCCATCGCAAAGATATCTGTGCGCGCGCTTACTCCCCGGCCCTGCAGTTGTTCGGGGGCCATGTAGGGAAGCGTGCCAACGAAAGCACGCGTCTCCGCGAAGTTCTCCGTCAGCGTTAATGCCGTGTCTGCCGGAAGCGACTTTGCAAGTCCGAAATCCAATAGTTTCACTTGGCCGCGGGGCGTGACAAAGATGTTGGCCGGCTTGATGTCTCGATGAATGATGTCGCGGGCATGCGCGGCCTCCAGCGCTTCGCCGATCTGGATTCCCACGTTTATGATTTCTTTGCTCTCCAGCGGGCCGTCCGCAATGCGGTGTTTCAGAGTTTGGCCCTCCAGCAACTCCATGACAATGAATGGCCGGCCATCTTGCTCATCAATGTCGTGCACCGTGCAAATATGCGGATGGTTCAATGCGGAGGCCGCCCGCGCCTCCCGCCGCAGTTGTTCAACGAGAGAAGCGTCATGGGGAGCCTCCTGGGGCAGAAACTTGAGGGCCACGAAGCGGTTTAGCCGCAGGTCTTGCGCCCTATACACGATGCCCATGCCGCCGCCACCCAGCTTTTCAAGAATGCGATAGTGCGAAACGGTACTTCCCGGCAGGCGATCTTCCTCGGCGCCCGATCCATCGCGCGAGGGCATACCCGGCGCCTGACCGATGACCTCCAGCGCCGGAGACTCGAGGAAGGCTTCTGCTTTCTTGTCTGCGGCGAGCAAAGCTTCCACTTCACTGCGCAGTTCACCGTCTCCAGCGCAGGTTTGTTCCAGAAAGGCAGCCCGCTGGCTCTCTTCCACTTCGAGAGCAAGATGAAACACCTGTTCAACGCGGGACCACGGGTCAGGCTTCATGGGACTTCTGTTGTTCGAGCTGGCGCAATAGCCACGCCTTCGCCAGCCTCCAATCGCGCATCACCGTCTCCACGGACACTTGAAGCACGTGGGCGGTTTCTTTCGTGCTCAGCCCCGCAAAGAAGCGCAGTTCGACTACCCGGCACTTCCGGCTGTCCTTCCCGGCCAGCTCATTGAGCGCTTCATCTAATGCAACCAAATCCGCCTCTGGTTCGCGAGAGACAATGAGCGCCTCGTCCAACTGGAGGGCGGCGGCGCCTCCACCCCTTTTCTGACTGCGGTGCGAACGCGCGAAATCCACGAGGATGCGCCGCATCAACTGCGCGCAAATTCCAAAAAACTGCGCCCGGTTTTGCCAATCGATATGCTGGAACGCGCCCAAACGAAGATAAACCTCGTTGATCAGGGCAGTTGTCTGAAGTGTGTGCTCCGACCGCTCCCCAACCATGTAGTTGCCTGCTGCGCGGTGCAACTCCGCATAGACGAGCGGCGTCAGCTTCGCCAGCGCCTTTTCGTCACCGGCGCGCCATGCCCGCAGTAGCCCCGTGAGATCGTGCTGGGACGTGGTCGACGCCATTCAACTGCACCCCCAAAGAGCGCACTTAACCCGATTGTTTCGTACAACCTACCATAATCGGCAAACCCTTTCCATCAAGGGGCCTTCAGGCCTGAATTCGCCCCGCTCCGTTGCAGTTTTCTCCCGCCATTTCCGCCTTATATAGAGAAAGGCTTTGGCGACTTCGCGGCTGCGTCCAATCGCGCGGAACCCCGCGAGCTGAGGCAAGCTGTTTCTTCCTCGATAGCCTCCGCCGGCCCGCCAAAGAGAAAAAGGGAGGTCGATATGCGACAGAGACTGACCGGGTTGGTGTTGTCCTGTGTCATGTTCATTTTTTCTCAGGCAGTGCGCGCCCAATCCTGGCAACTGCAGGTTGGTGCGCAGACCGGCGACAAAGCACATCAGGCGCTTGCCTTCTTGCCCAATGAGATTTGGATTCACCCTGGCGACAGCATTACCTGGACGTTTGCCGCGGACGAGATCCACACCGTCACTTTTCTGAAGCCAGCGCAGGTGCGGCCGTCACGCTTTGCCGGATGTCCCGGTGCCACGCCCGATTTCTCCGTCTTTGATGGCACCGCCTGTGTGAACAGCGGCGTGATATCGAACAATGACGCGTCATCGAGCGCCCCAACCTACACGGTCGTTTTCCCCGTGGCCGGCAATTTCAAGCTGGTTTGTCTGGCTCACCCCAATATGACGGCCACCATCCATGTGCTGGAGTTATCCGCGCCATTGCCCCATGACCAGGCCTTTTACGACAAACAGGCCGACCGGGAACGCGCCGATCTGCTCTCCCATGCGAGGGCCTCCGCCCACGAGCATTCCGGCTCAGACGACATAACCGCCGGAGTGGGACACATTATCGGCAACGGCGGCGGGACTCAAACCGCCTCGGTCATGCGCTTCATGCACGCGACGAAAGTGATCCATGTTGGCGAGACCGTGGAGTGGACGAGCGCAGAAGCGGTGACCAGCCACACCGTCACCTTTGGCACCGAGCCCGACCCGCTTAACCAGATTCCGCCGTCTGCCAACGTCACTGTGGACGCAGATGGCGCGCGCCACGCCTTCATCAGCTCTCCCTCCGACGCCGTTCACTCCGGGTTCATTACCCAGGCGCCGCAAGACCGCACCGGTCTGGCACAGGCCCCGCTGGGCGTGACCCGTTTCCGCGTGACCTTCACCCAGCCCGGCGTTTACCAATACAAATGCGTGCTGCACGACGAGTTGGGAATGGTGGGCGAAGTCATCGTTCTACCCTAGATCCGCACGGAGAAGGACGCCGCTGGCGGATCGGGTTCGTCGATCCCGGTGGTGACCACATGCACATCCTCAGTACGAAGGCGCCGTCATGGACGACCGGTGTGTGGAGCTTTAGTCGATCCGCTTGACGGGGATTTCTCTGCCATCCACGTGCAGGGTCATCCCCGTCACCCGGCCCTGAGCATCTACCTCGAATGTGAGTTCATCGTCGTTGACCTTGGTAAAGAAATCCTTCTCGCCCTGCGCAAACAGCTCCAGTTTCGGCCCGTCATTTTCCTGAATAGACGAGTGGTTGCCTTCCCGCCCGACCGTTAGAATCAAGGTGCGGCGGGCACTCCTCGAAATCTTCTGCTTGACTTTTCGCTTTTAATTCGCCTAGACTACCGGAGAACCTGGAGGTGCGGCGATGGCGTTGACCAAGCGGCAAAAAGAAGTCCTCGATTTTCTGGTGAGCTTCTTGAACAAGCACGGCTATTCGCCGAGCTTCGAGGAGATGGCCAAGTCGCTCAAGCTGACTTCGCTCGCCACCGTGCACAAGCACATCACCACGCTGGAGAAAAAGGGCTTCATCCGCCGCGGCTATAATCAAAGCCGCTCCATCGAAGTCATGCAATTGCCCAAGCCGGTGCGCGAGCAGGTGATTGCACGCCACAGCATGGAGCTTCCACTGGCCGGAAGAATCGCTGCGGGGCGGCCGCTCGAAGCGGTCGAGGAACGCGAGACGATTTCGCTGGGCGATTTTGCCCACGCGCGCAACTGTTTTGTGTTGCAGGTGAAGGGCAACTCCATGGTCGAGGACCACATCCTCGATGGCGATTTCATCGTGGTGGAGCAAACGCAGGTGGCCAATCACGGGGAAATCGTCGTCGCGCTGGTCCGCGACACCGAAGCGACGCTGAAGCGTTTCTATCGCGAGCCGGGCGGAAAAATTCGCTTGCAGCCGGCCAATTCGGAAATGCAGCCCATCGTGGTTCCCGGCCAGGACGTTAAAATTCAGGGCCGCGTTATCAGCGTGCTGCGAAAATACTGAACCCTCCATTGTTCTGCCCCGCGGCTGGCAACACGAAGACCTGTTCCTATGGTCCGGAGCTAGCCATTCTCCTTTCCTCGCCTGAACGCCTCTCCATCTTTTTTCTTTTTCTCTTTACGAGAACGCTTTTCCCAGTTACCCTAACGAACACTCCAGCCACATTTGGCCTTGTCCCCCCTGCCGACGAGGGCTAGATTGATTTCCACGCCATCAGAGCGTTTCCGTATCTTTGGGCGTGTCACTGTACGGGAGGGCCCATGTGGGGCAACAAGAAACCTGAATCGCCGCAGCCGGAACAACAGCCATCCGTCTTTGGAAGCCGCACCACGAATCCGCCGAAGCCAGCATCGGCATCTTGGGAGGGGAATACATCTATGAGCAGCGACGCAATGAGATTGGGCGCCACTTCCGACCGCGCCACGGCGCGGCTGGGAGCCAGCCTGCAGGTGAAGGGAGAGATTTCCGGCGACGAGGACTTGCAGATTGACGGCACCGTCGAGGGGTTAGTCAATCTGCAGGACCGCAAACTGATCGTCGGAGCGGCCGCGAAAATCACCGCGGACATCGCGGCACGCGAAGTGGTGGTCTACGGAAGCGTCAAGGGCAATCTGCGTGCCCGCGACCGCATCGAAATTAAGAAGGATGGTTCGGTGATCGGCGATTTGACCACCGCGCGGATCATGATCGAAGACGGCGCATACTTCAAAGGGGCCATCGAGATCGAGAAAAGCTCCGAGTCGGCTAAGGACCGCGAGAAGTCGGCGTTTGCGCGCCCGGCGGTGCCGACGAACCCTGTGCCGCAGAAGATCGCCTAACTCTTCCTACTTTTGCCGTCCGGCGCCGCGCGTGTGACTTGTCCGCAGCATCGTGCGGAATTGCGCGCGCGGCCGGCTCGCGGCGACCTTTGCGCCCGCGCCATGCGCGCATTGCGCACCGCGCAACCTCCTCACGTTACGCCCGCATGTAGTCCGGGTTCCAGTTCTTGACCATTTGCTTGATGGTTTTCCTGTCCGCCAGTTTGTCGTTCAGAACGCGCCGCGCCAACTCGGGAAGTTCGGCGTCGCTGGCGAAGCGCAGCGCGATGAGCTGGGCGACAGTGAACTCCTCGATGCGCGGCTTGAGGTCTGCGGGAAGGATGCGCTCCATCCGCAAACGCATTTCCAGGCGAATCACGCGGTCCTGCACCGACAGGGCGAACAGGCGGGAATACAGCGCCGCCATGATCAGCGCCGCGGCGACCAGAACGCCGACGCTGGCTTCAAACGAAAAGGATGCTTTCCAAAGGTGATAAATCGAATAGATGAAATTCAGCAAGAACACGGGCAACGTGAAAAAATGGAACAGGGGAACACGCCTGACATGGTTTTGAAAATTCTGTTCGGCCATCGGATCACCTCGCGAAAAAATTGACGCGTTGGAGTTCTACGGGAATGCCGGAGGGGTTGTCAAGGGCGGCCTGGTTTACCGGCGCTGAAATTCCGGCGAGCCCAGCACGAGGCCGGTGAGGACTCCGAGGTCCACCTGCTTGACGGGATCATCGAGAGTGGCGCGCAGCACCTGCGGATTGCTGGATTGTTTTTCGAGCGTCGCGCGGGTTTGCGGAGAAACTTGTCCGCCGAGGAATTCGCCGACGGCACGGTCCAGTGCCTCGCGCGGATTTTTGGAAACATCGGCACCCACCAGAGAAGCGAGGTCCACGCGCGCGCCGCGCACATGATTGCCCGCCAGAGCCACGGCAAAGTTCAGGCGGTTGAGCAGCGCGCCGGTATTGACCCAGGCTTCGGCGCGGTCGGAATAGCCGGTGGGGGGCTGGCAGGCATACAGAGGCTCGCCGATGCGCGACACCCAGTACGCGAGAGGCAGTGGAGTATCCACATCGCCGCCCAGGGCCCGCACCGTGGAGACCACCAGTTCAAACGGGCGTTTTACCTTGGCGCGGTAGGCATCGCGCGACCAGAACTCCGGGGAATGAATCATGGCTTCCAGAACGGCGCGAATATCGCCTTCGGTTTTCTGGAACGTCTTGGCCATGCGCGCCACCAACTCCGGCGGCGGCGTGTCCGAGACAAACTGGCGCGCCAGCTTGGCGGAAATGAATCGCGCCGTGCTCGGATGGCGTACCAGAAGCTTCAAAACTTCCTGGGCGTCGCGCATCCCTCCAGCATGAATCTTCTTTCCGAGGACTTTTTTCTTATCCGGGTCGTGGATGCGGTGGTCGAAATAGAACTCCGCATTTTCATTGGGCGCGCGCAGAGTCCAGCCGGTGAAGCAGCGGGCCACGGCGATGACGTCCTGCTGGGTGTAGCCGCCATCCACGCCGAGGGTGTGCAGCTCGAGAAGTTCGCGGCCGTAATTCTCATTCAAGCCGCGTTTGGGGCCCAACGGGATCGAGGGCTTGGCTACGCGATAGCGCGGCGGGACGCGAGGCTTGTGTTTCTGCCGCTCGAAGGCGCGGGGATCGGCGCTCAGCCAGTTGTCCAGATAGCGCAACATCGCCGGGCTTTCCGCGGTGGCGGTCAGCAAGTCGCCGAATTTCCCCAGCACGCGCGGGCGCAAGACGTCGCGCTCGTATGCGATGAGCAGATAACGTTCATTGTCTTTATAGACGAAGACGTTGAAGTGGTTGAACCAGAAACCCAGCAGGCGCTCTTCGAGCTGGCGCTCGCTATAAATGGCGCGCAGCATCTTGGCCATCTGCAATTCTTCGGCGATGCGCTGCGGAAGCTTGTCGGCGGCGCCGCGCTGTCCGGGAGGGAGCTTGGCAAGTTCGGCGAGCTGCTTGCGATATTCGTCCACGGGAATTTTCAGGCGCTTGGCGGCCGCTTCCGGAGTCGGATATTCCTCAACCAGATTCGCCGCGGACATGCGGAGCGTCGGATAATCCTGCAAGCGCGCGGCGAGCGCGGAATCGTCCATGCGCTCGGGATGGAGTTGCAGTTCGATCCACTT
>DASQHY010000156.1:0-1850 GCA_035631855.1 Candidatus Acidiferrales bacterium | reverse complement strand
AAAGACAGACAAGCAAACCGAAACACCATGAGGCCGGCCAACCGCGGTAGAGAATCATGAGCAGGCGCACCTCGTGGAACGCCCCGGAACGGCTCGCCGTGAGATGTTATCGCGGTCTCGAATGTTGTCTCGGGAAAGGCAAAGAAGGTGTTCGCTTTGGATTACGTGGGCGGTGCGGGCGAAGGAATGAAAAAAGGGATCCATCGCCGGGGAACGGCGTCCCACAGCGATGAATCCCGGTTATCAGTTTCGCCCTGAACCACGAGCCGAGACTCAGAGGCGCTTAGGGTTTGGACTCAGACTCGGAATCTTTGATGTCTAGGTCCGCGTCCTTCATACCCTTCTTGGACTCAGTCTTTGAGTTGGCGTTAGGCGACAGCGTCTGGATCGTCTTGCCGAGGGTCATCGCCTTGCCTGTGCCGATTCCGGCGGGGCCGGGGCAGGTCAGTCCGGAAGCCGCGGCAGGATTGGCAGTCATGTCCGCTTTGAAGCAGCCAAACGGGACGTCCAGGTTATGGCTGACGTGAATCGCGGCCATGCATTGCCCGAGATTGCGGAATCCGTCGCAAGCAGTCTTCAGGTCCGTCCCCTGCGGCAGCAAGCCCTTCGCCTGCAGCTTCGAGGTCAACTTGCCGTCAAGTTTGGTGTTGTGCGAGAGCACCTCCCCCGGGGAACTGTTGCTGGAGGCATTGCTGCTATGCGCGCTGGAAGAGTTGCCGGAGGCAGAATTCCCTGATGCCGAGGGGCCGTGCGGCATACCTGCGCCGCCCGGGCCTCCTCCCGGACCGCGCCCGCCTCCACCGCCGCGGCCCTGCGCCCAAGCGGATGAGCCGGCCAGCCACAGAATCACTATCAACGAAAGTGCCGTTACGATCGAACGCTTCATCATGTTCTTCGTCCTCCTGAATGTTTTCCTTACCTGAAAGGCCACACAAAATCTCTTAGTGTCCCGCTGGTTTGCGGAATAGCGAACTGAGATTCATTCCCACGCCGAAAGAAATCGTATTCAACTGGAAATGTACGCTGCGGCTGTAAGCCAGCTCGAAAATGAGCGCGCGAACCGGATTCACATCCAACGCTGCTGCGAAGCCGTTGTCGCGCACCAGGCTGGCGCCGCCCGTGGTCTCGACGGAATTCTCAAACACGCGGTTGTGTCTTACCACGCCGCCCGCCCCGCCGGACGTCCTGGTTACAAGCCGGCTGAAAACCTTTTGCTGTCCCCACGGCGCCACGTCGTAGGCCAAAGCGCTTACGCTTACCGAGTGGCCCAGGTCGTACTCCGTTCCCGCCTCGAAGTGCGCCACTTTCCCGAGAGTGATAAAAGAACGGTGAAAGAAGCTCGTGTTATAGAGAGAGTTGCCGACGCCGAGGTTGGCAAAAGGAGTCCAGCGGCCGAACTCCCGGGAAAAATTATTTCCCCAATCGAATGTCGCGCGGCCCGTGCTGAGCCCCTTTTTCGGATCGCCGGTCGGAGCGGCGCCCGTCAGAGTAGTGACGTAATTCACCGCGGGGTTCTTGAAAGCCAGACGAAAGTCCGTGTAGATATCACCAAGGCCGTTCGTACTGACCTTGCTGCCGGTGGAGGTTGTGCCTCGCGTGAAAAAGATCGGGATTCCCAGGTCCCAACTGAAGTGCTCATTGAAAATGTATCCAGCCGCGGAGTTCAGGTCCATGAACTGGCCGTCGGTGTTGGAGCTGCCCTCAAAACTTTCATACAGCGTGGGGCCGCGCTCCTGTTTTTCTTCCTTCGATGGCGCGGCTGTGCCCGCTGGAGCTTGCGCTGCCGCCCCAAATGGGAAGAAGAAAATGCATCCGAGCACAAGAAAGAAATGCGTGGCTCGTTTCAGGAA
>DASQHY010000155.1:0-39129 GCA_035631855.1 Candidatus Acidiferrales bacterium | reverse complement strand
GTGGGAATGCAATCGCAACTGAGGGGCGAGCCCTTCCCGATGAACGTCAACGAGCAGATCATCCGGCCGCTGTTGTCGAACATGAGCGTCATTGGGCTGTTCTTCATTCCTATGATTACGATGCGCCTTTTCGCCGAAGAGAAACGCTCCGGGACCATCGAACTGCTTGCCACGTCGCCGATTCGCGATGCCGAGGTGGTGATCGGAAAATGGCTCGCGGCCATGGCGCTATATAGCATGATGCTGCTGTTTGCCTGTCTGAATTTTGTGTTCCTCTTTCGATACGGGAACCCCGACTGGAAGCCGCTAGCCATCGGAATCTTCGGATTGCTCTTGCAGGCTGGAGCGCTGTTGGCCATCGGAACGTTTATTTCCACGCTGACCAAAAACCAGATTATCGCCGGCGGCGCGACCTTTGGCGTATGCCTGCTGCTCTGGATTCTGGAATGGGTCGGCGGGTACGAAACGGCAACCTGGGCCCGGGTGCTTTCTTATCTGTCCGTGATCACGCACTATGAATCCTTTGCCAGGGGCGTTGTGGATTCGAAGGATGCCGTTTATTACGTCACGCTGACGTTCCTGGGACTTTTCTTTACGGCGCGGTCGATGGAATCCCTGCGCTGGAGGTCGTAGGTGAACACGCGGCTGCTCAAGGCCCGCCAAACCAAGTACGCGGCGTACGCCACGATCTATATCGCCGTGACCATCGCCATCGTCGTTGTGGCAAACGTCCTGGCGGACCGCTACGACCGATCCTATGACGCGACTTCCAACAAACGCTACAGCCTGTCGGAGCAGACCGCCAAAATCGCGAACGGATTGAAGCAGGACGCGACCATCACCTATTTCGACCAGTCCACGCGCTTCCCGCGGGCGAAAGACGTGCTGGACCGTTACGCCAATCTTTCACACAAGATTCACGTCGAGTATGTGGACGTTGACAAGAACCCCCAGGTGGCGCGCGCTGCCGGCGTCAAGAACTACGGCACGACGCTGGTGCAGATCGGCCTGAAAAAGGAAGAAGCCAAGAGCCTGACCGAAGAAGGCATCACCGCGGCTTTCCTGCGCGATCTGAAAGGCACTACGCGGACGGTTTGCTTTGTGACCGGCAGCGGCGAGCATCAGATTGATAACAGCGACCGAAACGGATACTCCAGCTTCAATGACCTTCTCACCAAGGACAATTACGAATCGAAATCCATTAGCTTGCTGCAAAAAGCCGAAGTCCCCGGCGATTGCACGGTGTTGGTGGTGGGCGGCCCCAGCGGCGAGTACCCTCAACCCGAAATTGATGCCATCAAGAAGTATGTGGAGGACGGGGGACGCGCACTGCTCCTGCTGGATCCTCCTTTGAAGATGGGCAGGTCTGAGATTTCCGACAATGATGCCCTCACCGAGCTTCTCCAGAGTTGGGGCATCACCGTGGATAAGGATTTGATTCTGGACCTGAACCCGCTTGGCCAACTCGTCGGGGTCGGGCCCGAGGTGGCGCTGGTCAGCAGTTACGACTTCCATCCTATTGTGAATGAAATGAAGGGCACGGCGACAGGTTTTCCACTCTCCAGGTCGTTGGATGTCAAGAGCGCCGGCAAGGCGAAAGTCGAAAAGCTGTTCGGCACATCCGAGAGCAGTCTGGCGACCACAAATCTGAGTTCGCCCAAGGTGGATCCCAGCGATCCAAAAAACAAGAAGGGACCCCTGACGCTTGCCGCCGCCGGCACTTATGACACCGCCAAACAAAACTCGCAGGGCCGCTTTGTCGTAGTGGGGAGTTCGTCGTGGGCGGCAAACTCATTTATCCGGTTCAACGGCAACCGCGACCTCGCGCTCAATGCGATTAACTGGCTCTCCTCGGACGAAGACCTGATTTCCATACGTCCGAAAGAGCCAGAAG
Organism: Candidatus Acidiferrales bacterium; assembly: GCA_035631855.1. Classification (GTDB taxonomy): domain Bacteria; phylum Acidobacteriota; class Terriglobia; order Acidiferrales; family UBA7541; genus DASQHY01. Next base: position 37,235 of record DASQHY010000155.1, on the reverse strand, counting down.
ACCGCCGGATCACCATGACGGGCGCACAGTTTAGTTGGGTTCGGATGGTCAGCCAGTTTCTGCTGCCGCTGGCGGTAATTCTCACCGGCGTGTCGGTGTGGTGGCGGCGGCGATAAGAAAGTGTCTGCAAGCCGGTAGAACACTTCCAGGAATCGAAACATGAAGAGCCGCGGACTGATCGTCGCTACTGTTGTCTTGGCTGCGCTTACCGGAACGCTGTATTGGTCCAACCACCACAAGCCTGCCGACAATGCCGCGAAGACATCGGCAGATACTCCCCCGAAAATCCTGGCCCTCCATGATGCGGATATTGCCAAAGTCGAACTTCGCAAGAAGGGCGGCGGCGAAGTCATTCTCGTAAAAGACGGCTCCGGCAAGTGGCAAATTGCGGCGCAGAAGCCAATCCGCGCCGACCAGGACGCAGTTTCGAGCATGCTTTCGACGCTCTCTTCACTCAACGCGGAGCGGCTCATCGAAGACAAAGCCAGCAACTTGAGCCAGTATGGGTTGACCGAGCCCGCGCTGGAAGTGGGCCTTACCGGAAGGGACGGCAAGACGCAAGAGTTGCTGGTTGGCGACGATACCCCCACCGGCAGCGCGGTCTACGCGAAACTCGGCGGCGATCCGCGGGTATTTTCCATCGCCAGCTACACGAAGAGCAGCTTTGACAAGACTTCCAATGACTTGCGCGACAAACGGCTTCTGGCGGTGGACGCCGACAAGATCAGCCGCGTCGAGCTCATCACCAAGAAACATGATGTCGAGTTTGGGCGAAGCAAAGACGAGTGGCAAATCCTCAAACCCAAACCTCTGCGCGCCGACGGTTTTCAGGTGGAGGAACTTGTTCGCAAAGTGAAAGATGCCAAGATGGACCTCGGCACTTCGGATGCGGACGAGAAGAAAGCGGCTTCCGCGTTTTCCTCGGGCTCTCGCATGGCGACCGTAAAGGTGACCGACGAATCCGGGACGCAGGAGCTGCAGGTTCGCAAGAATAAGGACGACTACTACGCCAAGTCCAGCTCCGTTGAGGGCGCGCACAAGGTGCCGAGCGAGCTCGGGAAGGGCTTGGACAAAAGCCTCGAAGAATTCCGGAACAAGAAGCTATTCGATTTCGGATTCACCGACCCGAACAAGATTGAGATGCACGACGGGCCCAAGGCCTATTTCCTCACGCGGAGCGGCGACGATTGGTGGTCCGACGGAAAGAAGATGGACGCCGGCAGTCTTTTTTCCTTCCTCGGAAAGATCCGCGACCTTGCCGCGAGCAAATTCCCCGACTCCGGATTCACGGCGCCGCAGATCGACCTGACCGTAACTTCCAACGACGGGAAGCGCGTTGAGAAGGTGGTCATTTCCAAGAACGGGGACACCTATATCGCAAACCGTGAAAACGAACCGTCGCTGTACGAACTGGATCCCAAAGCGGTTCTGGAATTAGAGAAGTCTGCTTCCGAGCTGAAGCCGGCCGCCCTGCCGGCAAAGAAGTAGGTTGGGGGTTGTGCCCACGCCGCAAATAGGCAGAAGAGCTGCGAACAAGCTTCATTGCTGCCGGAGGGGCGCCAGCCAGCGCTGAAGGAGTGCAAACTGTGGAGCATCGATTTCGATGAACTCCACTCCCATGCCAGTCCCGGGTTTTGCAGCGCGAACAATCGCGAGAATCTCGACCGATTCCTTTCCCTGCGCCAGGCGAAGTCTCACGCGCGTCCGCGGAGGAAGCGGATGATTTGTCGCGATGAAGCAACCGCTGGTTGAGAGATCGACCGTACGTCCGGAGCAACGCTTCCCCTTTTCCAGGTCCATGGCTTCAGCCGGGAGAGAGAGCGAATAGCGAATTGCGTAGCGGCGCTCCAGGCCAACCCAGTCGGCGTCATGGGACGGAGCATTGCGTGTCACGCTGTTTCTCGTTTTGGGATCGGGCATAGGGCGAAGACCGGATCGTTGCGTGACCTTCCTGTGGTCTCCCCGAGAAGAAGGCGACAGACCAGGGATATTCTCGCTTAGTCCTCCGCTTCGAACAAGCAGTACTCTAGATACAGTAATCTTAAGGCTTATCGGCGTGTTGGTCCGCCATCGTGGCACCATTCATGATGCAACCTCAATCGGTGCGTCACTCCGAGGGCGCGCGCATTTGTTAGAAGGGCACTGTGGCCCGGGCCGGCGCAAATCCGGAGCGGTGCCTGTGTTACGCTAGCCAAACTCAGGGGATCAAGGAAGGAGGCACCGGGATGCACCCAGAAGGCGTGCGCCAGAGCGACCGCATCAATTTCACGATGGTGCTCGAGGCCGTCTGGAGCGACGCGGAAGGCAAGGATTTTACGGTGCAAACGCATACGGTCCTGGTGAGCCGTAATGGCGCGGTTCTGCTTCTCAAAGCAGAGCTTCCTGCGGGGCAGGAACTCCTCCTGCGACGCATGGATCGCAGCAATCAGGTTCGTGCAGCCCGGGCACACGTGGTTGCGGGAATCGACAAGGAAGCGGACGGAACGCTCTACGCGGTCGCTTTGGATGACTCTGCGATTAACCTCTGGGATATCGAATTTCCCCCCTTGGAAGAGGCCCAGGAAGCGCTGGCGCGACTTCTGATGGAGTGCAGCTTCTGTCAGCGCCGGGAGGTGGCCTATCTCTCCGAGCGGGATCTGAAGACCTTCGAGGCCCGCAAATGCATCGCACGGCATTGCCAGCATTGCGGAACTCCGGCGATCTTTACGCAGGCCCAGCCGGACGACGTGAAGAAGGCTGGCGCAACCCCTGCGTCTAGCGAAGACGCAAAAGTTGTGCCTTCGCGCAACAAGGCCCGGGTGAAGGCACGCATCCTGGCGTGCATTCGCCACAAGGGATTCAGCGAAGAAGTGGCCGTGTGCGAAGATCTATCGCGCGGGGGACTAAGTTTCCGGAGCCGCAACCAATATCCGGAGGGTTCACGTGTGGAGGTTGCTGTGCCGTTCACCCCGGGCAGCGGAAACATCTTCGTCCCCGTGCGCATCGTGTTTTCACAGCAGATTCCGGCCGCAGGTCTCTACCGCCATGGCGCGGCCTACCTCCGACAGACTCCCGGCACACCTGAATAGACTTGGAAATCCCAGGAATTCAAGAAAACGAGTGGGGAAGGTTAGCGACGGTCTCAAAGCGACGCCGGCTGTCAACCTAATCGAGAGATGGAACGGCGGTGCGCTCGCGCCGCCGGCGGCGTTGATAATGCATGGCGATGTTCATATACACGTTACCGACGGGGGTTTCGAAGTATAGCACCATCGCTTCCGTGTCGTGGGTACCTACCAACCCTTCCTCGCCGGCGTGGATTTCCGGAGGAAATACTTTGAAGCGAAAGCCTTGGTCGTTGAGCAGAGTGACCGAGTTCCCGATGATCATGTTGGCCACTTCGCATACCGTTTCACTGACAATCTGCTCGCTTTCCTTCACTTCCGCGCCCGCAAGATAACTCGCCACTTTGACGGCGACAGCAGGCTCGAGATCAATAATCACGCGGCCTTCGATCTCACCTTTGATCACGATGAGTGCGGCCAGGCCCTTGCGCCGATAGGCTTCCTGCTCCATGGAAAGATCTCCGATTTTCGCCGGAGATTGCAGTGTCTCCGCCAGGACCGCGTCCGCGGCATTGAGGAAGGGTTGGATCAGCTCCATCTTCATAGGTCGTGCTCTCCCGCGACGGCTGCCGGGGTGGCGGCGCTTTCGTCGCTCAAGACGTAGCGCAGGATTTCGTAGAGCACATCCGGTTTTACCGGCTTTTGCACGAAATGCTTGGCGCCTTTCTGGAGCGCGGCGAGAATATTCTCCTGGTATCCGACCGAGGACACCATGACGATGCGCGCGTCCGCGTGCTGGCGGACGATGCGCTCGACCGCTTCAATCCCCTCCATCTGCGGCATGGTAATATCCATCAGAACGATGTCGGGATGGGTGCGGTTGTACTCCGCAATGGCCGTCAGACCGTCGCCGGCTTCCCCTGCTACCTCGCCGCCGAACGCCTCAATCATCTTCGTCAAATTCTTTCTTGCGAAGACGGAGTCGTCCACGACGAGATAGCGCACCGGTTGCTGGTCCTTTTTCCGCACGAGAGCTGCGAATTGTTCCATGACTTTCTCCTCCCAAGGGCTACTTGCGTTCCCCTTTCATGGCCGGTATGTCGAAACTGGAGCCCGTTCCGGATGGCTCAGTGCCGCAGTGATGCAACAGCGCGCTGGCCAACCCCTCCAGAGGGATGACCCGATTGACGAATCCTTTGCAAATGGCGGCTCTGGGCATTCCACTGACTACGCAAGTCTCTTCGCTTTGCGCAATGGTAAAGCCACCTGCCGCTTTGATGGCCCCCATACCTTCGGCGCCGTCTTCGCCCATGCCGGTCATGATTACCCCAATCGCAGCATTCCCGAATTCCTGGGCGATCGAATGAAACAGCACATCCGCGGATGGGCGGTGACCATTCACTTGCGGGCTGTCCGCCAGAACGACCATGTCTCCTCGCGGCATCCGCCGCGCCATCATGTGACGGTTGCCGGGGCAAACCAAAACGCGCCCCGCCAAGAGCAAGTCGCCGGACTTTGCCTCATGAACCTCCACGGGTGAAAGCTCGTCCAACCGCTTGGCAAACATCTCGGTGAACCCTTCGGGCATGTGTTGCACGACCAAAATTGCCCCGGGAAAATCCGCCGGAAGTTGTGACAATACAAACTGAAGCGCCACCGGCCCGCCGGTGGACACTCCAATGCCGACGATCTTATTCGGCGGCTGAGGCGGATGCATGCGAGCCTTCATGCCGACGGGCTTGATCTCCGCCAGCGGACGAACCTGGGGTGCACCGACGCGCGAAGCAACCTTGATTTTTGCGACCAGCTCCGCAGCGATGGCTTCCAGATGGCCGGCCGCCGCTTCTTTCGGCTTGGCCACAAAATCAAACGCGCCCAGGGCCAGGGCCTTAAACGTGGAATAGGCCCCCTGCTTGGTATGCGTGCTGACGACAATGACCGGCAAGTGATAGTTGCGCGTGATGGTTCGCAATGTTTCGATGCCGTCCAGGCGGGGCATCTCGAGATCGAGAGTTACCACGTCGGGCTTCAGCTCCTGGATCTTCTTCAGGGCAAACTCGCCGTCCATGGCCGTCCCAATCACCTCGATGGAACCGTCGCTTTCCAAGATCTTGGGGATGAGCTTCCGCATCAGTGCAGAATCGTCCACGACAAGAACACGTATCGGCGCGCTCATGCGATGGCCTCCAGAGCAGGAGCGCGGCTCAACCGCGTTACCACTGCAGGCACGTTCAGAATCAGGACCACAGTGCCGTCTCCCAAGATGGAGGCGCCGCTTACGAGTTCACTCGCGACCAATTGATCGCCGAGGGCCTTGATCACGAGCTCTTCTTCACCAACCAGGTTGTCCACGAGCAAGCCGAACCGACGCTCGGCCGCCCCAATGACAATCACGAAGGACCGCTTCCGCGGTTGCACCGCGTGGATTTGGGCCAAGCGATCGAGCCGCACGAGAGTGAGAAGCCGATCCCGCAACTGGAGGACTTCGCGCTGGTCAACCCGATGAATCTCTTTCTCCTCAGCGCGCGTGATTTCCAGAACGGAGCTGAGTGGCACGGCATAGAGCCGCCCTCCCGCGCGGAACAGCAGCGCCTGAATGCTGGCAAGCGTCAACGGAACCAGAAGATGGAACGTGGTGCCCGCGCCGGGCTGGGTCGCAAACGTTACAGTTCCTTTCAACCGCTCCAGAACGGTCTTGACCACGTCCATGCCCACGCCGCGCCCGGATACTGCGGTAATTTCTTCCGCCGTGCTCAGACCGGATTCGAAAATAAGATTCAGAGCCTCATTTTCGGTCAGACGCTCTGCCTCTTCCGCCGAAACAATCCCTCTTTGGATTGCCTGCGCCACGATTTTGCCGCGGTTGATGCCGCGGCCATCATCGCGAATCTCGATCACAACCTGATTGCCTTGATGATAGGCGTTCAAACGGACGGTGCCGCGCGCCGGCTTTCCGGCCGCAACGCGTTCTTCCGGGGGCTCGATCCCGTGGTCCACGGCATTGCGGATGAGGTGGGTGAGGGGCTCGCCCAGGGAATCCAGAATGCCTTTGTCGAGATCGGTGTTTTGCCCGGCGAGTTCAAGGGCGACATCTTTGCCGCGCAGCTTTGCGACATCGCGCACGATTCGCGGAAGGCGGCGGAACAGCTGTTCCACCGGTACCATGCGGATCTTCATGACCGACTTCTGGAGATCATCCAGAACACGCGACTGAAAAGCGAGCGCATCATTCAGCCTGGCACTCAACGGATCTTTGGCGAAACGCTGGTCGAACTCGTGAATGGCGCGATGGAACATAGACTTTCCGATGATAAGCTCCCCGACCAGATTCATCACCGCATCAATCCGCGCCGACTCCACGCGCAGCGTGCCTTCCGCCACAACCGCAGCGGCTCCCTTGGTCGCCGGAGCCGGATTCGATGGGGATGCTCCGCCCAGTGCCGATTCGACTCCCGCGGCGACCGCGGCAGCCTCCGAGTCCAGCAACGCTCCAATCATTTCGTGTTCGGGCGTATCCGCAACAACGGCGCGCTCTACGACAATTCCGGAGACCACCGCGGGGATGCGGCATTTCTTCAGGAGCCATTCCCTCGACCGGGAGGTGGCCAGCGCGGCTTCGACAATTTCCACGTGCTCGGCAGAGAGGTTGTCTTCCGGGCGCAGAGCCAGCACCGTACCCGCGCCATAGAGAACGTTGCGAATCAGTTGCAGCGCCGCCGCGCGCATCTGGCTGGCGGGATCAATCCTCAGCCCCACGTTGTAAACCGTCTCGCCACGATGGACTGCCTCGGCGATCATCAATTGTTCGTACTCGCCCCATTCGAACTTTGCGTCCACATCGTTCGCAGACTGCGGGCTGGCTCCCCGCGCTTGCAACGATTGCCCCATCAGATGACGAATGTGCGTGCGCAGGGCGTCGCCCGCCGGCGGCTGCAGATTTCCCCGATAAGCGGCGAGCATGGCGTGAAACGTATCCGCCGCGGTGAGAACCACTTCGGCAAGCGCGGCGCTCCGTGTCTCGATGACCTGAGGTGTCAAGACGTCTTCCAGTTCGTGTGCGAGCCTGCTCAGTTCCTGATAGCCACAAGCTGCGGAATCCCCTTTGAGGGTATGAACGGCGCGCCGCACGCGCCGGATCGTCTCGGCGTCCCGGGGGTGCTCTTCCAGCTCGAGCCCAGCGTCATTCAAAGACTGGAGGAGTTCCTCGGCGCTCTCGAAAAAGAGCTGGCGAAGCTCCGCGCTGCGGTCATCAGAAAAGAGGCTCATGCTCCGGCCTCAACGCGCTGGTATGCGGTGCCATTATTCTGGTGAAGCATCTTAAATTTCGCCGAAAGGCCAAACAGGCTTTCGGCATGGCCGACGAAGAGGTACCCCTCGGGGTTCAAGCAGTGATAGAACTTGTCGACCAGGCGCTTCTGCTCGGCTTCATCGAAATAAATCATGACGTTGCGGCAGAGAATAATATCGTTGCGCCGCGGCAGGAATTCCGTCTTCAGATTATGGAAGTCGAACTGCACCAGCTCTTTGAGAGTCTTCTTCACGGCGTAGCGGTCGCCGACCTTCTCGAAGTAGCGGAGGCGTGTGGTGTACTCCACCGGCTCCATCTGAACTTCGGTGTAAATACCCTCCTGCCCGGCGCGCAGCGTGGCGTAGCTGATGTCCGAGGCAAGGATCTCGAGGCGCCACGGCGGCGGAATCAGTGGCTTCGGTGAGGGCATGTCAAAGGGAAGGGGGTTACGCAAGTAGTAGTACGCCAGCGCGTCGCAAATGAGGATCGCGACGGTGTATGGTTCCTGGCCTGACGAGCAGCCAGCGGACCAAATGCGCAGGTTCCAGTCGCGCCGCTCCTGTTTGCGCCGCAACAGATCTTCGAGAACATTCTTTTGAAGCAGGTCGAGCTGAGGCTTATTCCGGAAAAAACTGGTCTCGTTTACCGTCAGGTTTTCGAGCAACGCCGCGAGTTCTTGCTTTCCCTCACGGCTGGTGAGCAGCCGGTAGTAGCTGTAGAAAGAATCGAGCTGGCAGGCTTTCAGCCGGCGCTGCAGGCGGTCGCGGAGAAAATGCGCCCGCCGCTCGTCGAAATACATTCCGCACTCCTGATAGACGAGCGTCTGCAGCAGCTTCAGCTCTGCGTCGGTGAGCTGGATTGGAGCGGTCAGAGTTCCCATGGTCTCTCGCTGTCTTTCGATCTGGATTGCATTCCGGCTGCGAGGTCTTGGACCTGCCGGATCACGACTGCACAGTCACGGCTTCGCCGACTTGCTCGAGGCGGCGTAGTTCACCGCGCTGGAGTAATTTCCCAATATCCAAAAGGATGACCAGGCGCCCCTTCAGCTTTCCGACCCCGGTTACATAGCTCAATTCACCTTCCTGAAACATGGTGTTGGGCATCTCGATGTCCGAGGGTGGAATCTTCAGCACTTCCGAGGCGGAATTCACAATCAGCCCGACCACTTTGTTTTCCAACTCGACGACGAGGATGCGGTTCTTTTTGTTGGGTTCGACATTCTTGATTCCGAACCGCTTGCGCAAGTCCATCACGGGGATAATCTTCCCGCGCAGGTTGATCACCCCTTCGATGTAATCCGGGGCATTCGGCACCGCGGTGATTTCCGGAACACGCACGATTTCCCGGACCGTCGAGATGCGCACCCCGAAGGTCTCCTCGCCGATTCGGAATCCAACGACCTGGAGCTCTTTGTCCATTTTCATCTCTCTGCCCGTCTTACGACTGCCCGACCTCGGCATAGTCTTCCGCCATGGCGTGCGGCGATTCCGGGTCCCGATGCAAAGATGCGCGACGCGCCTCGGCAGCGGAGCGGACACGGTCGAGTACAAACTGGTCCATAGATTCCAGCAACATCCGCGAGAGCTTCAGCATCTGTTCGGCCGCCGCGGAAAGCTCGGTCGATCCGGACGCGGACTGCTGCACCAGTTCGCGCATTTTCTCCATCGCCCTGACCACGGCCTGAGCGCCCGAAGCCTGCTCCTCCACCGCGGAGTTGATTTCCTGGGTGATTTCCGTCAGGCGGCTGGTCGCTTTAGCGATCTGCGCCGAGCCAACCGATTGTTCGTTGGTGGCTGCGCCGATTTCCTGCGCAAACTTGAAAACCTCGGTGACCACATTGGAGATCTTTCCCAGCGCAGCGTTCAGATCTCCGCCCAGGGACAATCCCTCTTCCACGATGCGCGTGCTGTGTTGCATGTTCTCCACGGCCTGCCGCGCTTCTTTCTGAATGCTTTGAATTAACTCCGAAATTTCCTTGGTCGACTGCGTGGATTTTTCGGCGAGCTTCCGGACTTCATCGGCGACCACAGCAAAACCCAAGCCATGTTCACCGGCACGCGCGGCCTCGATCGCGGCGTTGAGCGCGAGCAGGTTGGTTTGTTCGGCCAAGTCGTCGATCACCTCGATGATCTTGCCGATGTCATCGGCGCGGTGCCCGAGGACGCCGATGATTTCCGCAGCGGACTGAATGGCCATATTCGTACGGTTCAGCCCGTCGGTCGTCCGTTCCATCTTGGCGATACCCTGCTGCACTTCCTCGCGCGAGCGGTTGGAGATGTCCAGCAGAACCTTCGCGGTGTCCGCCACGCGCTGGATGGAAGTGACCATCTGATCGATCGACGCAGAGGTCTCGGAAACGCTGGAGGCCTGCACCTGGGTGTTCTTTACGACATTCTGCACGTTGATGCTCATCTCGTGCATGGTGCTGGTGACCTCTTCAATAGCCGAAGAAGCTTGCACGCTGACCTTCGCCGACTCGTCCGAAGCCCCTGCAACCTGGTTTGAACCCGCGGATACTTGCGCGGCGCTGTCGCGAACTTGACGCACCAGTTCGCGCAATCCATGCGACATGCGCACGAAGGCATTCCCCAGGGTGTCGCGCTTGGAACGCGGAGCAATCTCGACGGCCAGCTGGCCTTCGGCAATCGCCGCCGAAACGGTGGCCATCTCTTTCAGATAGGACACCATGTTGTTGAACGTAGTGGCCAGGGCGCCAATCTCGTCATTGCGGTGAATATCAATGTTCTGGTCGAGGTCGCCTGAATCGCCGATCTCGCGGGCCACTGTAATCAAGTGCGCCAGCGGATTGGAAATGGATTTGGCCGTGTAGTAGGCGATCGCCAACCCGGCGAAAATCGCCAGGAGGGTTCCTATGATGGTTACACTCATATTAGAAGTGCTCCATCGGGAGGCGGAATCGGAGGTCTCCTGATTGATCTGGTCAAGAACTCCCGCGGAAGGGTTCAGCCAGGAATTGGGGTCCTTCTGAAGATAGAAGATCTGCAGATCAGACGCGGTGGCATCACCCGAGTCCACCTGATGACGCTTGGCCAGCACCGGCTTAACGAACTCTTCCGCCCACTTCTTCTCGCTGCCCTCGACCTGAATGAATCCCGTACGCACCGACTCGCTGCTCGCTTTCACCTGACCTTGCTTCAGAACGTTGGAAAGTTCCGCAATGCCTTTGCTAACCTTTTCTTCGTCGCGCGGATCACCACTGAGAAGAAAGCTGCTGAGGTTCAGGCGGTTCTGCATGATCTGAAAACGGACCGCCTCGACAATCCGTACGCTGTCCAGCGAGGATCGCTCTTTCAAGACGGAGGCGGTGTTCACCAAGAACAAGATAAACAGGGCCGCCAGAATCGAACCAAACCCGATGTAGAGTTTTCTGCCAATCGTCATTTTCTATTCCTCCACCGCTCTTCCGCCCCCACCATGCCTAGCACTAGTTGTCAGCGCTCTTAAATTCAAATTCCACGACCTGCGTGGTCTCTTCGGATGCCGAAACAAATTTCCATTCCTTCACAGCCTCTACGGCCGGACTGACCAGCAAGGGATGCCCCCCAATGACGCGTGTGCTTTTCACGTGCCCGTCCGGGGCAATCACCACTTCGATCTTCACTTTGCCGGTGACATTCATGCGTTTGGCCAGTTCCGGGTACACTGCCGCAACCTTCGTCTTGACCTTGCGCTTCCCTTCCTCGTTCGAGTTAGCCTGTGCCGTCACGCCTGCGGGTAGAATCAAGAGCCCTGCCAGGGCCACAGTCCGCCCTGCTGAGAGCCACTTTGCCAAGCGTTTCATTGCTCCCCGCTCCTTCCTGTGCTCCCGTCCATAGACGCGCGCAAAAAGAGAGACAGAAAGATCCCACAGAGGAGGATGCACGGGCGATGCCAGTATCAGAGACGAATTAAGGTACCGTTCCCGGGGCCGGCTTTGCCAGCTAACTCTTACATCTGAAACGGGTAAAGTCATGCCGTCAGGTTCGCAGGAAGGACCATTGCCGCTGTCCTTTGTCTCAATCCCAGGGCGGCAGACATAACTGGTCTCACGCTGAGACTTCTCCTCGAGGGCCTGATACCCGATTCAGCACCGGGCGCAGATGGACTCATTGACTCAAGATGAGACTCCGAAGTAGTTTCAGTTGTTTAGATTTGAGATTCCCCAGAACTGACCGGGCAACAGTGCCACTACTGTAATGCGTGTCAAACACCGAGTTAGTGCTCAAGGTGTCGCGTCTTGCGACGATCCGCTTGCACAACTTCTCGCGGCGCTGGTCACCTCACTGGAAAGAGATTCTGAGTTTTCTCCGGCAGAATTCTGCAGGCTCACGCGGGGGGTTTTTGGTGTGTCCACGGTCAGTTATTGGAAATGCGTGGCCCCAAGCGAGTTGCTGTGTACGGCCTGCGATGGCGAATTCAAAGAAGCAATCCTTGGACAGACACTTCAGAGGGGCCAGCCCTCGATGGCACTCGAAGCACTGGAGGACCCTCACCCGCTGGTAGCAAATGCTGTGAGTTCGAAGCGAGATTCGCTCGCGGCACGCTTGGGGGTGAAAGCAACGGCCGCCGCGCGCGTGCCCGTTTGTGGCGAACCCGGCGGAGTTCTCTTTTTCTTGAACGAAATTCCTTTTGAGGATTCCCTTGCCAGCCTGGAAACCGCGCTGAGCACCTTGGCGCTCGTGCTGGGAACAAAAATCGAAGCGGCCGGGAACGCACGACAGGCGAGTTTATACCGGGCGCGGGCGGATGACCTGATGAGTCTCGCCCTGGACTCCAGCCGCCCGGTGCGAATCTCGGATTTTGTGCACCGCTTTGTGGCTCGCGCCGCCGATATGCTGGAAGCCCACAACGCTGCGCTCGCTCTGATCCGCAGAGGCAAACTGGAAACCCTATTTTTCCACGGAGACGTACCCATTTCGGATCCTGCCACACGGTCACACGTGGAATCAGTCTTTTCAGAGCTTGCTCTTCAGTCTTCGCCGGAGATTCTCTGCGGCGACGCATCTGCCATCCTCGGTCCGCTTCCGGCCGCGGCTTTGCAATGGAAAGACGTTGCGGTTGCGGCTCTGCGCGGAGGCGACGGGGATTTGCTGGGGATTCTCTGCCTAGCCAACCGGGAGAGCGAACTGCATGACGAAGAGCGAAAACTGCTGCAAGCGCTTGCGAGTCATGCCTCCGTTACGGTCGAGAATTTCCGGCGATTCTCTCAAATCGAGCAATCCAAGAAGCAATGGGTGGAAGACATCGATGCCATCAGTGATTTCATCGTCGTCCACGACCGCGGCCGTAAGATTCTGCGCGTGAACCGCTCGCTCGCGGCTTATATAGGATCGCAGCCCAGCGAGATGGTCGGGGAAGAAATGAACCTCCTTGCCCCGTTTGCAGGGGCGGCCCGAGACGGTCTGTCTTGCCCGTTTTGCCGCGATGTCCAGTCGCCGGCCGAGGAGTACGTTCAATCTGCCAGGCAGCGTATCTACCTGATTTCGACTTCGCGCATTCGCGGAGCCGGCGACGACGATTTTCGAACCATCCACGTGCTCAAGGACATCACCGACCGCCAGGAGGCGGAGCGGCGGTATCGCGAATTATTTGACAACATTCAAGAAGGCCTGTTTTTTTCGACGCCCGACGGCCGCTTTCTGGACGTCAACGACGCAATGGTCCGAATGCTGGGGTACGGCAGCCGCGAAGAACTGCTGCAAACCAACATCACACACCACCTGTACCTGGCACCGGAACGCCGCCAGCGTCTTTTGGACGCCATCGCGGAGCGAGGCGTACTTCGAAATTATGAGGAGCCCCTCCGCCGCAAAGACGGCACCATCCTGCATACCCTGCAGAATATCTTCTCCGTGCGCGACGAGCAGGGCGCGGTCGTGCAATACCGCGGATTGATGCTTGATGTCACCGAACAAAAAACTTACCAGGTCCAGCTTCAGCGAGAGCGAGATTTCAACCAGAAAATCCTGAATAACACGCAGAGCATGATTCTGGTGCTCGATACCGCCGGGCTGATCAGTTACGCCAACCCGCGCTGTTTCGAGGCGGGATACCGCGAAGCCGAACTGCTCGGGCATCGCCTGGTGGAGTTGGTGAGCCCCTCGCGCCGGCAGGATTTCGAAGCCACTCTCGAAACAACCGCGAACGGCGTGCAAGTGGACAACCTGGAGCTTCCTCTCCGCCGCGGCGATGGTTCCACGGGCCATTTTTCGGTCAGCTTGAGCCCCATCCGCGACGAGCGAGCCCAAGTGAACAGCATTGTCGTGGTGATGACCGACATCACGGATGCCACCATTCTGCAAGCGAAACTGGCGCATTCTGAAAAAATGGCCACGATCGGCCAACTGGTCTCCGGCGTGGCGCACGAAATCAATAATCCGCTGGCCGCGATTGTCGGCTTTACCGACCTGCTCTTGGAAAACCCCGCTGTGCCCCAGCAATCTAAAGACGATCTCCAGGTCATCCTGCAGGAAGCACAGCGGACAAAGGAGATTGTGCACGACCTGCTGTGTTTTGCGCGCCAGTCACCCGCCCGCCGTGAGCCCGTCCAAATCAACGCCGTACTCAGACAAACCGTCAAACTGCGCGCCTATGACTTTTCAAGCCATGGTGTGGACGTGCAGGAATCTCTGGATGCCGAGTTGCCGCGGGTCGTTGGAGATTCGCAGCAACTCCAGCAAGTTTTCTTGAACATTCTGAATAACGCCTACGATGCGGTCCGGGAAACTCGTCAGAGGGGGCGAATCGAAATCCAGACCTCGCAGCACAATGGCTTCGTGGAAGTGCTCTTTCGCGACAATGGCCCCGGCATCGCCAACCCAGACCGCATCTTTGACCCCTTCTTCACCACCAAGGAGGTTGGAAAAGGAACGGGTCTTGGGCTGAGCATCTGTTACGGCATCGTCCGCGCTCACGGCGGTGAGATTGCCTGCCACAACAATTGGGGCGCGGCGGGTTGCACGTTCATCGTGCGGCTGCCCATTGCATCCGGAGCGGTAGCGGCGGCGGCGGGAGAAACCATCCCATGAAACCCTCTCCGGAATCTCCGGTCCGTGGCCCGATGCCCATTCTGATCATCGAAGATGAACCGTCTGTCACGGCCTTCCTTCGCGCGGCGCTCGAGCGCAACGGGTATAGGGTGACACCGGCGGCCTCCGGCGCAGAGGGCCTGCAGTTGCTGCAGCAGGGCGACTTCCTGGGCGTTATCACCGACATTCGCACGCCCGGCAGTGTGAACGGCGCGGATGTTCACACATGGATCCAGCAGTACCGTCCCCAGTTGCGCTCACGAATCATTCTGATCAGCGGCGATACCGCCAATAGCGAGACCATGGCTTTGCTCGAGCGCAGCGGCACACCTTGCGTGGAAAAGCCTTTTCGCGTCCAGCAACTCATCTCTATTGTGGAGAGGACTTTCGGCAAACCATGAGCGACGAACTACGCATCCGCTTCTTGATTGTAGATGATGAGCAGAGCATCCGGCGCCTGTGCATGACCATCGGAGGGAACCTCGGATTCGCCTGCTCCGAAGCCGAAAGCGCCGAGGCCGCCCTGGCGGCTCTGGAAACCCAGGCCCCCGATATCGTGGTGACCGATTTAAAGCTCCCCAACCTTTCGGGTGTGGACTTACTCCGCCAAATCAAGGCCATCCTTCCGAGAAGCGAAGTGGCCATCATGACCGGTCACGGCTCCATCGAGTCGGCCGTGGACGCAATGAAACTCGGCGCCTATGACTACATCGAAAAGCCTTTTCGCGTGGAGAAACTGCGCTTGCTGCTGCAACGCATGGCGGAAAAGGTCCGGCTGGTCACCGAAAATCAATTTCTCCGCGATCGCGTCAACACCGAGCAAGACCTCGACGGCATCGTGGGATCCTCGGCCAAGATCCAGGACGTGCTGCGGATGATCGCGAGATTGAAGGACACACGGACTCCCGTCCTGATTTCCGGAGAGAGCGGAACGGGGAAAGAGCTCGTGGCCCGCGCCATTCATTTTCGCGGGTCCCAGGCAGAGCTTCCGTTTGTAGCCGTGGATTGCGGTTCGCTCGTGCCCACGCTCATGGAGAGCGAGCTTTTTGGTTATGAGAAGGGCGCTTTCACCGGAGCCTTGAAGACCAAGGCGGGCCTGTTTCAGGCAGCCAACGGGGGCACGATTTTTCTGGACGAAATAGGCGAGCTGCCTCTGGAAATGCAGGCCAAGCTGTTGCGCGTTTTGCAGGAAAAGGAGATCCGGCCCGTAGGCAGCAATGAAAAAGTTTCCGTGGATGTGCGCGTCATCGCGGCAACGAATCGCGACCTCGAGACGGCCTATCGTGCCGGGACTTTTCGCAAGGATCTCTACTTCCGCTTAAACGTTGTGACGGTGCATCTGCCTTCTCTGCGCGAGCGGCGCTCCGACATCCCCATGCTGGTCCACTGCTTTTTGGACCGCTACGCTCCGGGCGATCCGCTGCAGGTGACGCCGGCAGCAATGAAAAGCCTGCTCCAGTACGACTGGCCCGGAAACGTTCGGGAGTTGGAAAACTGCATCGCTCGCGGCGTCACGCTGGGCGACCGGCGCACGATTGATTTGGCCGACCTTCCCCCGGCCATTCGCGGCGAACAGTCATCCTCTCCGTCGGCGGACAGCGGTCCTCTTCCCGCGACGGCCTTGGACGAAATGGAGCGCATGACGATTCTCCGCGTCTTCGAACAGGCCAAGGGGGACAAAGCCCTGGCCGGAAAGATGTTGGGGATCAGCCGAGCAACACTCTATCGCAAATTGAAACGCTACAGCATTCAGGTCAAGCAATCTCACGGCGACGTTGAGACAGGCGCGGTCGCAAAATGACCTAAGTCCGGGACATGCGTTGCTCAGAACGAGACGCACCTCGATCATCTGTTTGAGACATGTTCGTTTCAGGGTGAGACTCCTGAGTCGCCACGGCGCCGGCTCGTTCGCGTAACCCTTTCGTTTTCAATACCCTCACTCCCGAAGGTGGGTCCCGGACTTGTGGTGCCCTTCGTGCAATCTCTCACCGTTGGAGCCATGCATTCATAGGCGGGGTGTATGCAGGAAGGGTTTTCCCCCTGTGTACCTCGCGGGAAGCCAGGCGGAGGGGTCCTGAAAGGATTGGCCGCAGCGTGACAAGGGGAGGCGCTGGCATCGCGCATCTGTCAGGCAGCGAAAGCTGCGTCAGTAAGCTTGCTCAGTTTTTCCCGCAGGCTGCGCCGCTTCGCATTCCCGTGCAGGTGGTTGCGCCGAGGCCCGGGGGGAGAAACATCTCGGAGGGCACAATCATTGAGTTCGGTACTCCCTCGGAAGCGCTGTTTGCTTCCACATTGCCGCTCGAGTTCGATGATCGGATTCGCTTACTGGAGCAGAATGGCGATTTGGTGGCAGAAGCAGCTGTCGTGGCCGTTCAATATCACGACGAGTGCAAGGCCGTCGCGGTGCGTTTTCTGTCAGCTCCGCGGCGCTGGATGATGCAACGTGAGCACAACGAATAAAACGATGGTTCCACCCCGCCCGGCCGGACCGAACGCTTCCGAGCTTGCCGCGCAATGGCAGGAAGCGCGCTCGGTGTACCCGATCTACCTGGCATTGTCCAAGCAATTCGACCTGGGGCTTCCCTTCTCGTCGGAAAAGAGGACGCTTCCCGACCGCCCGACGCAGGATGTCTTCGACCGGGTGCGCCGCTGGCTCGACGATATGGACCAGCAGGTCCAAACGCATCAGCTCAGGAAACTGCTGCAATCCACGACGCTGAATTCCAGCGAGGAAGGCCTGCGAGCACTGATTCTCCGGCATTTGAGGAAGCCGCAGAAGAACAAATTCGACCGGGACAAGATCGACTTCCTGCTCGTGCAATACTTTGCGCTGGAGGCGCCTCCGAAAATCTATCACAAGCAAATCGACCTTCAAGATGTCGCACAAGTTCTGCGACCCGTCTTCGGGGAAGTGGAACCCACCCCGCTGGAATGGTGCCGGCCTCTCGAATCGATGCTCGAGGTCCTGCGCGGTTTCCGCAGCCTCCGCCAGCTTTTGACGACCAATTTCATTTCCGAAGGCCGAAAAGTGAAAGAGTCGGCTGGGGGAATGTTTTACGATCCCGCTTCTCTCCTGGCGTTTATCCGCTTCAACTTTCTGCTCCGCCGTGCCTTCATTGAATTGATGCACGCCGATTTGATCGCCATCCGCGCAGCATTGGAGGTGTTGGAAGGCGCCCGTGTCAGGTTTGTGGATTGCCGCCGCGCCGGCCTTTCAGAAGCGGAACCTGTCCCCCAGCTCTTACAGCTATGCAACGAGTGGAAGCAACCGTTTCAGAAGGAATACACGCAGAATTCCGTCGAACAGGCCTTTTCACAATTGCTTGCGCTTCGCGCCGCGGTGGAACAGGCAGCAGAGCAGACGCGCGCAAGATCGGAAGGAGCGGAAAGGAAACCGCAGCCAGCTCGTGGGGCGCCTCGCGGCGGCGCCGGGAACTCACCCGCCTCGTCCGCGACCATCCAAAAAACAATTGCCAAGCCAAGCATGCAGGCCGCGAGTCCTGTATTAACACCGACCCCGGCAGGAAGGCCCAGCGCCGCAAATCCCCGCGGCACGACAGCCGGGGGGCCTGCAAAACAATCATCCGCGCCATCCTCGGCGCACCTCGCGCAAGAAAAAGCCTCCGGAACGCCGGCAGCGGAATCTCCATTGGATCTCGACACCTGCATGGAAAAAATTTGGGAGCAATTAATCGCCATTCCCCCGGCACGTGGGCGCTCCATGACCACCGTGGCTATCGAAAAAGCACGCATCCTCATGTCGTCCTGGGAGGTGGCCGCATTTGTCACCGACGGCGGCCGAACCTCTGACGACCTGCGGCGCGCCGTATCCGCCCGGGCAGCCATCGCCGTGGCGATTGACTTCTTCGAAACCACCGGAGACCGCAGCAAGGTCCGGGCGGCGATCGACGTAGCACGCAAGGAAATATCTTCCCTGCAGGAACGCGTAGAAGCAGCGAAGCGAGCTAAAAACACCGAGGCAGCCGTAAACCTGGGAATCAGCATGAAGCGCCTGCTCTCGGTGATTGATGAGGCGGAGAAGATCTAGCCGTCCGGAGGAGTCAGTGCGGTAGGCCCCAGCCAGAAAAGGACATCCATCAGGTGACTCCGTCAAGCGTTTTGATCATCACAGATGAAACGGAATTTGCTCGCGCTCTGACCGCCCGCTGGCAGGCAGAACGACATGTTCCCGCGCTGACCCTAGTCGGCAGCGATCTCTGGAGCTCGAAGAATCCAGACGGGTACGATCTGGTCATCCTTGGGCCCGTGCGTCGTGAACAACCCGGGTCGATCATCCAGGCGCTCCAACCGGATATAGCAGTGGCTGTCTGCGTGGGGGGCCACACGCAAACCCTTGCCACTCTCCGCGACGAACATCCGCGGTTGCTCGTGATTCCCTACCAGGACGGGTGGACGCAGGCGTTGATCCTAGTGGCCGCGGAGATCCTGCGCGGCATTGAGGCCTTGCGCCGGGCGGAGCGCGCGGAGCGAGCCGCTACAGACAGCGCTCGATACGCAACCCTCGGGAAATACATGCTGGAAATGCGGCACAGCGTAAACAATGCGCTCACGTCAGTTCTCGGAAATGCGGACTTGCTCCTGCTGGAGCCGGGGCAGCTTTCGGGCCTGGCACGCGAACAGATCAAGACCATCCACAATATGAGCCTCCGCTTGAACGAGATATTCCAGCGATTCTCATCTCTCGCGGCGGAAATACGGGAGCTTGAGAAAGAATCTCAGGGTGAGACGGAGGGCGAGTCTCACGCTCTGGCGCGGCGATGGTGAAGGCAAGCTTTTGTTTTGTAACCCCCTGGGAATGACGGGGTTAGGCAAATTGAGAACAAGTTCTCTCTTTGCCTGAAGGGTGGCTGCGGAGTTGCTACTCCTTTAGTTGGATTTGAATCAGGAGAAGTGCGGGTGCTCAAGAAGATTCTCATCGTCGACGATTCCCAAGCGGCCGTCCGGATAATGGAAACCATGCTGGAAAACGAAGGGTATCGACCGGTAGGCATCAACGACCCGACCAAGATCGAGCAGGCCATCGAGTCTGAGCACCCCAGCGTCATTCTGCTCGATGTGGTCATGCCCGAGCGGAATGGATTTCAGGTTTGCCGGGACCTCAAGGGCCATTCCGAATACGGAAAGATCCCAGTGATTATCGTGACGTCCAAGGACACGGCGAGCGACAAGTATTGGGCCGAGCAACTGGGCGCCGACGGCTACGTCACGAAACCCTTTACACGCGAGGACCTGATCCGTGCAGTGCGGCGGTTCGTGTAATGCCAGACGATTCCCAACTCGTTCCCTTGCCCATTGAAGCCGATTCCGGCGACCTGTTCGACAGCGCTGCCTATTTCGAAGAGAAGCCACCCGAGAAGCAATACTGCGTCTTTCGAACCGGCCGCGAGAGGTTTTGCCTTTCCGTCCTGGATGTTGAAGAAGTGGTGGATTGGCCCGTGCTCACACCGCTGCCGATGGCGCCGCCCTACATCATGGGGATCTTCAACCTGCGCGGAGCGATCGTGCCATTGGTGGATATCGCCTTCACGGAAGGCCGTCGATCCGGGTTGCTGCCAAAGCACGTCGTCGTAGCGTCGCTGCAGGGCGATGGCCACCGCGACGACATGAAGTTGGGGATTGCGGCAGACGAAGTGATCGGAACCTTCTCGGCGGATGAACAAGCCATGCTGGAACAGGCCCCGGAAAACGTGCCGCACTGCACGGGAATGCTGCGCCACGGTGACCGGCTGGCCCTAGCCATCGACTTGCACCGCCTGATTGAAGTGTTTCCTGGGCCCACGATATGAACTGGAACGAAGAAATCCGTCGGTCGCTCGTGCGGCCCGATGATTTGTGGAGGAAGTCATGAAAGGTCGGTTGAGTTCGAAAGTCTGGATGCTGACGGTTTGGGTCTTTATCGCCGCCTTCGGTGCTCTCGCTTTGGCCTATCGCGCGGGTTCCAATGCGGCGGCGGAAAGTGCGGGCCGCGGGGGCATTGACGTGTGGATCATTGCCGGCGGCATCCTCGCGCTGCTGGCGGGCCTCAGCATTCCAATGGCCCTCAGCGGCAGCCTGCTCAAAGCGGTTCGCGAACTCGCGGAGTTCTCAGAACGCCTTGTTGCAGGCGACAGTCGCGCAAAAGCGGACGTCCACAGCGACGATGAATTGGGATACATCGCCGAGAATCTGAACCGCGTAGTGGCCAAGGTTTCCAAGGCAACCTCGAACCAGGAGGCTACCGAGTCTCTCCAGCGCAGCATCACCGACCTGCTGGGCGTCATCAACCAGGTGGCGCGAGGCGACCTGACCTTGCGCGGCAAAGTGACCAACGACGCGCTCGGCAATGTCGTGGACTCCATCAACTACATGCTGGACAACTTCACCAAAGTTCTGGAGCGCGTCCGCAAGGCCGCCACCGACGTCAACGCCAGCGCCAATGCCATTCTGCTCTCCGCCGATGAAATGACCGCCGGCGCGACGCAGCAGGACCAGGAAATCACCAATACCTCGTCTGCCGTCGAAGAGCTCACCGTATCCATGAAGCAGGTTTCGAACAATGCGGAAGCCAGCGCGGAAGCGGCGCGCCGCGCCCTGGACGCCGCGGAGCAGGGCAACCGCGCCGTGCGTGACACTCTGGAGGGCATGCAGCGCATCCGGGCTTCCGTGCAGGCCACCGCGAAAAAGATCAAGTCCCTCGGAGATCGTTCCCTCGAGATTTCGGAAATTATTAACGTGATCAACGACATCACCGAGCAGACCAACTTGCTGGCCCTCAACGCCGCCATCGAGGCCGCTCGGGCGGGCGAGGCGGGCCGCGGGTTCGCGGTCGTCGCCGACGAGGTCCGCAAGCTTGCCGAACACTCGCGCTCCGCCACGAAGGACATCGCAGCCCTCATCAAGGCCATTCAGGCGGAGACCAACGAAGCCGTGGTGGTCATGGAGGAAGGCACGAAGGAAGTGGAAGTGGGCGCCGGGCTAGCCGATCAGGCCGGAAAAGCACTGGAAGCCATCTCCAGCGTGGTACGGCAGTCGGCGGAACTCGTCCAGGAAATCTCGCTGGCTTCGAAGCAGCAAGTCCGGGGCACAGAAGGCGTCGCCAACGCCATGCAAATCATTTCCAACATTACTCGCCAGACTTCGCAGGGGGCCCGCCAGACGGTGGGAACGGTGAGCCACCTGGTGAAGCTCTCCGACCAGTTGAACGAGGCCTTGGCACAATTCCGCGCGCAAACGAAAGCGAGCGCACGAGCACAGGAGGAAGATCGCCCCGTGGCTGCGGCCGCGCTCCGGTAAGGCTGGACATCCCCGCCGGCGGGATGCCGGCAACTGATGCGTGCCCAATATGATCCAGAAGAAAGCGCCAACGCCACATCTGAGCGATCACGAGTTGAGCGAAATCGAGGCCCTGATTGAGGAGCGCTCGGGGATTCTGTTCGATAGTTCGCGCGAACGGTTTTTCTCCCTGCGGGTCCGGGAACACTTGCGGGATCGCCGCTTGGCCAACGGCTCGGAGCTATTGCGGGCCATGCAGGCATCGAACGTCGAATACGATGCGCTGCTGGAACGGTTGCTCACGCAGGAGACATCGTTCTTCCGCTATCCGGCGGTATACGACGCCCTGGAAAAACGCGTTTTGCCGGAGATGCACGTGAAGAAGTTTTGGGAGAACCCGCGCAATTTGAGGATCTGGAGCGCGGGTTGTGCCACCGGAGAGGAGCCCTATTCGATTGCCATTGCTGTGGCCGACGCCCTGATGTTCGCCGACGCCTGGAATATCGAAATCCTAGCCACGGACATCAGCCAGCAGGCATTGAAGTTCGCGGATCGCGGTCTGTACCCGCGGCGCAGCCTGGAGAGTATGAGCTCGAAGCGAATGGACGCGCATTTTACACGCAAGGAGGAGCGCTACCAGATTAAACCCCGGATTCGAAAGATGGTCACTTTTGCGCCCATGAATCTCGCGCGAAGCGTTTACGTCGGACGGATGGATTGCATTTTTTGTATGAACGTCATGATTTACTTTTCCGAAGCCAGGCGAAGCACGCTGATTCAGCGCTTCTACGACTACCTCGAACCGGGCGGGTACCTGTTTCTCGGGCATTCGGAATCCATCGCCAGGGTCCCTGTGAAGTTTCAGGCCATCGTGCTGGGAGAGTGCATTCTGTACCGCAAGCCCTCTGCAGACCCGGCGCAACGCCTTGAGCCGGCTGCGGTGGAGGAACGATCGTGAGCGCGCCAGGCGGCGAATCTGTCGAGCTGTTCTTGCAGGAGGCTTCCGACCAGTTGCAATTCCTGCGGGAGTATTCGGGTGTGCTCCTCGAGCAGGAACCGCGCAGCGACGAGCTCGAACGTCTCTATATCGCCGCGCACACGCTGTGCGGGACCTCTGCGACGTACGGCTTCCCTCTGTTCTCTGAGATCGCCGGAAAACTCGCTCACGTCTTTCAGTACGCGATGAATGCCACGCTCGGCGACGACATCCACGGACCGCTCACCGAGTTCCTCAATGACGCCATTTCCGTCCTTGAGGCGGACATTCTGGAAATCAATGCGAGCGGGAAGGAACTCGTAGAAGACTTTGCGGCATTCAAGGAACGCTACAGCTTCGCGTTTCAGTCGGCCCCGCGTCCTCACTACACCTACGAGGCAGCGGAAGAGCCGGCGCCGGAGGGGGCACAAGAAACCAGCGAACCCTCCGCATCCTACTTTGACAGCTTGCCGCAGGACGGCGAGGTTCCGGACGAGATTCTGGAATTCTTCGTACCCGAGGCAGAAGAGCATCTGCAGATCGTTCAGGAATGTCTTCTGTCACTGGAAGCAAATTCCAACCCGGAAGAAATCAACCGGCTTTTCCGTTCCATCCATACGGTCAAGGGCTCGGCAGCGCAAGTCGGCCTGCACCGCATCAGCGCCATCGCGCATCGCGTGGAGGACCTCATCGGCCGCCTGCGCGATGGCGAACTCCGTCCCTCCGCCGAAATTGTGGACTTGTGCTTGGAGTCCGTGGATGTTTTGAAGAAGTGCCTCCATCGAGAGTGGGATAACGAGGACTTCTTCCGCACCACCGCGGAATCTCTAATCGCCCGGTTGGTGGAATATGCCCCCGCAGAAGCTGTCCTGGAAACTGCGACACCACTGGCTGCCCATGAGGAAAACCCGGAGGAAGGCGACGCGGCTGCCGCAGCCCGCTCCGATGAAGGCGAGGCTCAACCGGCGGTCTCGGCCAAACAGGCGCAGGCTGGTTCCCAGCCGCAGGCCAAGTCTGTACGCATCGCCCTCGACCGGCTCGACCGAATGATGAACAACGTCGGCGAGTTGGTGATCAACCGCACGCGGATGGTGGGCCGGTTGGCCGAACTCGGAAAACTGGTAGACACACTGAGCTTCTCCAAGGAGCGCCTCCACACTAAGGTTGGAGAATTCCACGATAAGCACGAATTCAGCCGGATTAGCTCGCAGCAATTCCCTGTTCCCCAGAAGAGTCAGGGCCTGCCCGCAGACTTCTTTCGCCGCGAGCGCTCTTTCCTGAACGAATTCAGCGAACTGGAGATGGACCGTTACGACGATTTCAACATCCTTTCGCGGGTGCTGACGGAAATCTCCGCCGATGTGACCGAAGTCCTTACCCAGCTCACTTCCTTCATGGGCCGCGTGGACGGTGACATTGACGAATTCACAAAACTTGCCCACCACCTGCAGGACGAAATCACGGCGGCACGCATGCTGCCCATCGGCAATCTCTTCACCCGGCTCACCCGGGCGGTTCGCGATGCCGCGAAAGCTTCCAACAAGCAAGTGGACCTGGCCCTCGAAGGCGCGGAGACCGAACTCGACAATAACATCATCCAGCAGATCTCCGATCCGCTGGTTCACCTGGCCCGCAATGCTGTCGCGCACGGCATCGAGCCTTCCGGAGAACGCGAACGAGCCGGAAAGGATACGCGTGGCAAAATTTCCCTGCGCGCGTACCACCGCGGAAATCACATTTTCATTGAAGTGGAAGATGACGGCCGAGGAATTGATTACGAGCGGGTGAAAGCGAGCGCCATCGAGCGCAGCTTGGTCTCCGCAGAAACAGCGGACCGGCTGACCGAGCGCGACCTTCGCGAGATCCTCTTCCATCCGGGGTTCTCCACGGCTTCCTCGATGACGGAACTTGCCGGGCGCGGCGTCGGCTTGGACGTGGTGCGCTCCAACCTCAATGCCCTGAACGGCGAAATTGAAATCCGCAGCCGCGCCGGCCAGGGCACTTGCTTCATCCTGAAGGTGCCTTTGACGCTGATCATCTCGCCCGCACTCTTTGTGCGCTGCGGCGCTACAACCTTTGCGCTACCCCTGGCGGTCGTGGAAGAGATCCGGCGCATTCGCGCCGACGAAATTGAGGAAGTCGGAGGGAAGCTGCTCACCAAGGTGCGGGACGTCGTCACCGAGGTCGTCCGGCTCGATCTGCATCTGGGATTGCAGCCTCTGGAGCCCGTCAACGGCTACTTCCGCATGGTCGTCGCCAGCGCCGCGGGCCGCCAGATTGGCGTGGTGGTCGAAGAGGTGGTCGGCAAAGACGAAATCGTCATCAAGAACCTCGGCGAGTACATGAAGAAGGTGAAACTCTTTCCGGGAACAACGATTGCTCCCGATGGCAGCCTGATTCTGCTGATTGACTTGAACCGCCTCTCTTCCTTCGAATCCGCGGAGCGCAAGACTCTGCTTCCGACGGCCGCGGCGGCCAGAGTGTTCGCGCCGGGTTCTGCCGCAGTGGCCAAAGGCAGCATCCCGGCAGAGGCCATCGACCAGATCCGTCACGAGAAAGTTGTCGTGGTGGCAGACGACTCCATCAGCGTCAGGAAATTCGTCGGAAGAATGCTGGAGAAGGCCGGATACCGCGTGAAGCTGGCCACTGACGGCCTCGACGCGGCCGAGCAGATCGCGCAGTCCGGCTGCCACCTCTTGATTACGGACCTGGAGATGCCGCGCATGAACGGCTACGAGCTGATGGCACAGCTCCGTCAGAGCGCTTCCACCCGCAGAATTCCGGTGCTGGTGGTGACTTCCCGCGCGGGCGCAAAACACCGCGACCGCGCTCTTAAAGAAGGCGCATCGAACTTCCTGACCAAGCCGGTTCAGGAAGATCAGCTTTTGGCCGTGGTCGCGCAATTGATGGGGACCGAGGCCGCGCACCCGAGTCCCATGCCGGCGGTGCCCGTACATTAGAGATGATGATGAGCCCTGCACACACCAAGAAGGTTCGCGTGTTGATCGTGGATGACTCCACATTTATGCGGAAAGTCCTGCAGGACATCATTGCGTCCGATGCGGAAATGCAGGTTGCCGGGCAGGCCAAGGACGGACGCGAAGCTGTGGTGATGGCCGAGTCGCTGAAGCCCGACGTAATCGCCATGGACATCAATATGCCGCACATGGACGGCCTGCAAGCGAGCGAATTGATCATGGCCAGCAATCCTCGTCCGATTGTGATTGTCAGCTCGGAGTCGCGGGAAGGAGCAGACAGCACTCTGCGCGCCCTCGAGCTTGGCGCGATTGAGTTTGTCGCCAAGCCTTCCAGCGGCGTTGACCTGGACATGAATAACGTGCGGGAAGACCTGCTCAGAAAACTGAAGATGGCCGCCAAGGTGCGCGTGGTGCGCACGGCCTCCCGGCCAAAATCTCACGTGGCGCAAAACGCGGGGAAGAATTCCGGCGCGCAGGCGGCGCCCAAGATAGCCCCGCCCGACATGCGTTTTCCAGTGGTGGTGCTCGCAGCTTCCACAGGAGGGCCCGCAACGGTGATGCGTTTGGCTCCGGGGTTCACCAAGGATTTTCCCGCTGCGGTGATCTTGGTGCAGCACATGCCCGCGAGCTTTACCAGCCAGTTCGCTCTGCAACTCTCGGAATTCACCAATATTCGCGTAAAAGACGCCGAGCACAACGAGGCCTTGCTGCCGGGATGCCTCTACGTATGCCCCGGCTCGCACCATCTTCGGGTTACGCCAACGGGCCGCATCCAGCTCGACAATAGCGGGCGCATTGGCGGCTACCTTCCGCGGATTGACGTCACCATGGAGACCGTGGCCGCGTATGCCGGCGCGATGACGATCGGCGCGGTGCTCACAGGAATGGGCAACGACGGCGTGAAGGGCGTTCAGGCAATTAAAGCAGCCGGCGGACTCGTCATCGCCCAGGACGAAGCCTCCTGCGTGATCTTTGGAATGCCCGCCGAAGCGATTAAGACGGGCGCCGTGGACCACGTGCTGAACATCGACGACATTTATCCCGCGATTGAGAAGCGCGTTTTGGGAATTTGCCGCGCAACTCCAATAGGTGCGCGATGAAGCCTCCCAACGGAACGCACAGCAGAGGGCGCAAGGTCCGCCGGACCGAACAATTGATTCTGTTCACCGTGGGGGCTCAACGGTTCGGCATTGCCGCCAGCGCCGTGCACGAGGTTCGCAGCACCGACAGCCTGGCCGGAGCGGCCGCGGAACTTGCCCAAAACGAATTGCCGAAAGTGCAACACATGATTCAGCGCGGAAAGCGCAACTACTATGTGGTTCATGGCGGAGATCACTTTCGGATAACCGCCACCCGTCCGGCACTGGTTCTGGTCCTGCGCGAGTACCGGGTCGCAGTTCTGGTGGACGGCATCGAAAGCATGGCCACGATTTCCCGGCTGTACGGGTTGCCGCAGGCGTTTGTCGGTAACGAACGCCAATGGTACCGCGGACTCGCGCTGATTGAAGACCGCGTCGTTCCGGTGGTCGATCCATCGGGATTCCTTTCCGAGGAAGACGTGGAGCGGCTCGATGAATACGCCGCCATCGCGGTCGAAGAGGATTCTGCCGTGGAAGGAAATGTTGCCGTATGACCCGGGTGCTGGAACTCGACGCGCAATCGTTTGTCCTGCTGCACATGGGCGAGCGGCGCTTTGCCTTGCCGGCGAGTGTAGTCGCAGAACTTGTGCCCTTGGGACGCATCCATGTATTTCCCCACACGACGCCTCGCATCGAAGGCGTGCTGGTTCGCCGCGGACACATCATCCCCGTGTGCGATTTTGCGCCGATCCTCTTAAAGGACCGGCTGCCTCCCCGGAGGTATTACCTGATTGCGCGGCGTCATCTGGACACGGGAACCGAATGGACGGCTCTGCCCGTCACCGGCGAATGCGAGTTGATCGCCTCTGAAATGCTTCCCGCTACGGGCGACCATCCACCGCATGTAGCTGGGTGGCTGTCGCACGACGGCGAAGTAGTCGAGGTTCTGGACTTGGAGCAACTCGCCCCTAGACCGCAAACCCTGCCGCCGAGCGAACCGGCCGGCGCGGGACACGAGGAACTTGTATGAGCGGCTCTTCTCCTACGCCGAAAATCCTGCTGATTGACAGCAATGTCTATTTTGCCAAGCGGCTCGGCGACGCGCTTCAGAAGGAGGGCTTTGAGGTTGTGCCGTGCGCGCAGGCGGCATTTGCCTTGACCATGCTCGAATACGACACGCCCGCAGCCATCCTGTGCGCGACCAATCTCCGCGAGATGAACGCGCTCGAAATCGCGCGGATTCTCCATGCGGACTCCAAGAACTCCACCTTGCCCATCATCGCCATCGGCGACGGCAGCCAAAAGGCATTGATGGAGGCGTTTCACGCCGGCTGCGACGATTACGTGGACCGGAGGCGCAGCCCTTCCGTGATTGCCGCGCATATCAAAAACATCCTGCTCAGCAGAAAAGAAGGATTCCAGAGCACGCAAATGCTGGCGAGCGCGGACACCAGCCTGAGCGGCAGCCTCTCGCACCACGATTTGCCGGACGTGATCCAGATGCTCGGTCAGGCGCGGCAGACCGGTGCGCTGCACATCAACGCCGGAGAGACCGACGGAATCATCTTCTTCGACGGCGGAGAGATTTCTCACTCCGAATGCGGCAGCTACTTCGGCGACGAAGCCGTCATTCACATTCTGATTTCCTGCAAAACAGCGGAGAACGGCGTGTACAAGTTCATGTACGGAACCACCGCCGCGCAGCGGACCGTGCTGCGCTCCGCCACGGATCTCATGCTGGATGCCATGCATGAGTTCGACGAAGCTGTCCGGAACGCTGCGGAAAAGGAACCATCATGAGCGAATTGCTGGAGTCTGCGGGCTCGCCGGGCGAAAGCACACCGGCGCGCGTACCCACCATCTACTTTATTGACGATAGTGCCACCATGCGGGAGGTGATTAAGATCGCTTTCCGCCGGGAAAACATCAACGTCGTGACGTGCCCCAACGCATCCACGGCGCTGGCACAATTCGAACTGGCGCCGCCCGACGCCGTCATCACCGACGTGATCATGCCGGACAAGGACGGGTACGAGGTCTGCCAGCACATCAAGGGGCACCCCCAGTACGGATCAACCCCGGTCATTCTGATGTCCGGCGTAGTGAACAAGTCGGTTGCCGAAAAGGCCATTTCCGTTCATGCGGACGAACTCATCCGCAAGCCGTTCCAGCCGCAGGAACTGGTCTCCCGGGTCCGAGGACTACTGAAGCCCAAACCCGCGGAGACTCCGGAGTCCGAGGAGCAGCGTCCGGCGGAAAAACCGCTCAGCAGCATCTTTGCTCCTCCTCCTCCTGCGCCGCCGCCGCCCGCTCAGGTCCCTCCGCCTTCGCCGGAGTTCGCATGGCCCCGCGCGCTGGCTCAGGCCCTTACGCCTCCGCGCGCAGCGCAACCCCCGATGCCGCAGAGACCTGTCGCACCAGCGCAGGTTCCCGCGCGCACGAACGGAGCGAATGCCGCAGAGCTCCAGAAGCTGCGAAACGAAATCATGCGGCTGGAATTGCTGGTGAAAAAGCTGCAGACGGAATTGAGCATCGAGAAACAGTACTGCGCTTCGCTGGAGCTTCATATCCGCACCTTGCAGGAGACAACCTAGCTCTTCGAGGCAATTCCTGCCGCACCTGCATCCGGGTGCGCCCAAATCATCCTTGCCCGTGAGGATCGCAGCAGGCTATGCCATAGAGTTGACTCGCCTGTACCCCTTCCAGTAGGCTTTTTGACGGTGTATTCTTCGAGTTGCTTTCGGAGAGTAGCGGTTATCGGCAATCCCGGGTGAAATCATGTCTTCCAAGACCCCAGTTTCCGGCAGCCAGCCCGCTAAGTACAAGGGTGTTTCGCGGCGCGAATTTGCGCGGCGCGCTGTCGTCGCCACAGCAGCGGTGGCGGCTCTTTCGGAGACCATGCTCCGTGAACTAGCGGGAGCAAGTCCTGAATTAGCGCACACGGGTCAGGAGAGCGCCGCAAGTCCGTTATCCCCGGCGAGCCAGGCCGAAGTCGAGACCCAGGTCCAAACCATCCTCAGGAAATACGGCTCTCGGCTCAACGACGAACAAAAAGCCGATGTCCGGCGCCTGGTTGCGGAAACTCAGAAGCGCATCGACAGACTTCGCGCCTACGCGCTGGACAACTCCGACCAGCCGGCAACAGTTTTGAAACCGCTGATGGAACGCCCCGCCCGCCCGGCCAGCGCCGCACCGGCGCAAAAGCCGAAGACGTAACGAGGAGCCAAATGCTGGGCCCGGACATTCTCTATCTTCCTGTCTCTGAACTCTCCCGGCGTATCGAATCGCGAAGGATTTCCCCGGTCGAACTGGCCGAGAGCTATCTGGCGCGAAGCGAGAGAATCGGCCCAAAGCTCAACGCCTATGCGACGCTGACTCCCGATCTCGCTCTGCAGCAGGCCCGCAAAGCGGAGAGTGAAATCAAAGCGGGGCACTATCGGGGCCGGCTGCACGGAATTCCATACGCCGCAAAAGATCTCCTCGCCGTGAACGGTTATCCCACCAGCTGGGGAGCTAAGGTGTTCGCGGATCAGAAATTCGATTACAGCGCGACGATCATCGGCAATCTGAATCGCGCTGGCGCGGTGCTGTTGGGAAAGGCGGCGATGATCGAACTGGCCGGCGGCATGGGCTACCGTTTCGCCTCCGCCTCGATTTCCGGCGCAGCAAGAAATCCCTGGAACACCGGTTGCTGGACCTGTGGATCCTCTTCGGGATCGGGAGCTATTGTCGCCGCCGCGCTCGCTCCATTTGCCATTGGTACTGAAACTTGGGGTTCGATCATTTGCCCGTCGGCCTTCTGTGGCGTGACCGGATTGCGCCCCACCTTCGGGCGCGTGAGCCGCTTCGGCGCCATGGCGCTGGCCTACTCCATGGACAAGATCGGTCCGCTTGCGCGAACGGCCGAAGACTGCGCGATGGTGCTCGCCGTTATTTCCGGGCACGATCCCAAGGATCGCGGAACCCTTTCCGTCGATCAGGCGGCGTTCACGCTGAGCCCTTCGCAGGACATGAGCGCGAAATCGCTCCGCTTCGGCTGGCTCACCAACGCCTGGAAGAACGCCGAACCGAGCCTGGCAAAGACCGCAGACGAGGCCATGCGCGTGATCCGGAAATACGTCGGGAAGGTCTCCCAAGCAAAGCTTCCCGAAGGACCGTCTGACGATGCCGCAAACATCATCGTCGCCGTGGAAGGAGCTTCTGCATTCGAATCTCTCATCGAGAGCGGACGGTGCGCGGAGCTGACCGACCCTCTCGGCAAGATTGCGGGTTACGTCAATCAGCAGATCTCCGCGACGGATTATCTCCATGCGCTGCGCGTGCGCGGCATTCTGCAGCAAAGGATGGCCGAGCTCTACGAAACTTTTGACGTGCTGATGGCGCCCTCTCAGCCTGTGGCGGCCACACCGCTGGACCTCGACATCGAAAAGGGCCTTTCGTTCCCTGATCCTCAAGGTGCCATTGGCAACCTCTGCGGCCTGCCCGCGATCAGCGTGCCCTGTGGATTCACCGACAAGAAGTTGCCTGTCGGATTGCAATTCATGGCGCGAGCCGGAAACGACCGCGCGGTGATCGCGGCCGCGCGCGCGTTCCAACAACACACCAATTGGCACTTGAGGCGGCCGCCCGTTTCCTGACGTCCGCATCCCGCCGAAAGCATCCCCCACCTTCGAACCAAGCGGCCGCCGTTCGGCGCGCCCGTTTGGAAATCCTCCCGGCGGCGTGCTACGCTCCGCCGCGGCGAAACGCTAAGAGCGGCGACCGCCCTCGCATCGCAGCCGCGCGGAGGGCGAACTCCAGGAGGAACGCCTTGCACACCAATCTGTGGACAGATATGTTTGTATTGACCTTGCCCATCTGGGAAAAAATCCTGCGGTCCGTGGTCGTGTACATCTTCTTGGTGATCGGCCTGCGCCTAGCAGGCAAGCGCGAACTGGCGCAACTGAATCCATTTGATTTGGTCGTGCTGCTCACGCTCTCCAACACCGTTCAGAACGCGATCATCGGCGACGACAACTCTGTGACCGGCGGCTTGATCGGCGCTTCGACGCTGCTGGGAATCAATTATCTTGTCGTCCGGTTCCTCTACCGCCACAGGAAACTGGAACAAGTCGTCGAGGGGCGGCCGGACGTGCTGATCGAGGGAGGCCGTATTCGCAGGCACCTTCTTCGCGAGGACCTCATCACCCTTCCGGAACTCCAAGCCGCCGCTCACCGGCAGGGCTTTGCGTCACTCGAGGACGTCGAGCGGGCCGTCCTGGAACCCGGTGGAACGATTTCCTTCATTGCCAAGAAGCCCGCGCCCGAGGAATCCCGCCATCTGGAAGTGATGAAGCGCCTGGATCAATTGAGGGAGGAACTCGCGCGCTTCCGCGGAATGCGGCCACCGGCGCAAGCATGAGCCGCGCAGAGCTGGAACCCCGCAGCCCGGCGCCATATCGCGCAAGCTCCGGTCAAGAATGGAGATGGCCTGTCGCCCGATATTGCTGGAGCAATTCCTCCAGGAAACGTTCGCGACCTGCGGCACAAGCCTGGTCTAGTTCCTGAGGAGAAAGCGCCAGCTTCCCGCCTACCTTTTCGACAATCTCCCAGGCCATTTTCTGGCGCAGGGCCGCCTCGAGAAAAGAGCGGCGCTGCAAGAATGTTTCGATCACTTGAAATTCATGGTCGCCGAGAAGGCGGAGATTATACCGGGCGCTCCACTCGGCCGGCGGGCTTCCCCAATCGGGGCGCATTTCCTCGAGCGGTTTTTCTCGAACCACGACGGTTCCGGCGACAAAATCCCCCAAACGTTTGTTTTGCCGGTTGAGAAGAACCGTCAGGCAGCCCACGCCGTAGAGAAACGGAAGCTCATCAACGGTGCGCAGCAGGTTGCGCGCAACCGCCTGGAACACGCTGATCGGCCGCCCCGACTGCTGAATCACGCGAAGCTCCATCAGCCGTTTTCCGGGCGTCTGGCCGTTCCACACGGCTTCAAAAAATGCAAAGTATCCGTTGTAAAGGGTGAACCCGAGAAAGATCGCAGCGCCCGCGACCCAGCTACTCCCCCAGGGCACCACGGCGCCGGCAACCGCAAAGCCGAGCAGCGCAACTCCGGCGAGGACGATGAAGGCCAACGTTTGGATCAGCGTGTCAATGAAGCAGGCCAGGAACCGGCTGCCGATTCCGGCAAGATGGAACTCCAGCAGTGTTTGCTCGGGCGTTTGAATGGTAAGCTTATCGGCAAAGCTGTCGCCGCCCTGCCCCACAGGCTGGTCGGGAGGTTGTTCCACAAAGGCCACCGATGCTCTCCGCGCGCTGGATTGCGAAACGAAAACCGCATTGGCAACGCCTGACCGATCTTCTCGAACGTGCCGCGAAACACAGCATTGCGGCATTGTCCCACACCGAACTGCAAGAACTCGGCCTATTATACCGTCAGACCGCCGCAGACCTTGCCACCGTCCGTGAAGATCCAAAGAGCCAGGGCCTCCAGCAATACCTCAATCCGCTGCTGGGCCGCGCCCACAATCTGATCTATATGGGCCGGAAAGGCAGCCCCGGCGGAATCGTTCGCTTTTATGCCTCCACCTACCCGCAGATTTTCCGGAAGACGCTTCCCTACACCGTTCTCGCCTTTGTGGTTTTTCTTGCCGGCGCGGTTGCGGGGCTTCTCGTGACGCTGGCCGACCCGGCCTTTTCGCGGTTTCTCCTCGGCCCGCGGATGAGCGACACCATCGAACACAAGAGAATGTGGACCGACTCCATCGTTTCCGTCAAACCGCTCGCCGCCAGCGGCATCATGACCAACAACCTCACCGTTTCGATCTCCGCGTTTGCCCTCGGCATCACCGCAGGTCTCGGAACGCTCTACCTGCTCGCCTTCAACGGCCTGCTGTTCGGTGTTGTGCTGGCCGCCTGCTGGCAGGCGGGCATGCTGTCGAAGGTTCTCGCGTTTGTCGCTGGCCACGGCGTTCTCGAGTTGCCGGCAATTTTCATTGCCGGAGGAGGAGGTCTGCTCCTCGCGCGCGGCCTGCTTTTTCCCGGGCTGCTCTCGAGGCGCGATTCGTTGGCTCAGGCCGGCAAGCAGGCGGTTCGTTTGATGTTGGGAACGATCCCCATGCTGATCGTCGCCGGCATCATCGAAGCATTCATCTCGCCGACGGCCATCCCCTCCTCATTGAAGTTCCTCTTCGCCGCGGTGCTCGCCGGCTTATTCGCGGTCTACCTGGCAACTGCGGGTCAACACACCGCGGCACTGGAGACGGAAGAATAGGCGGCCTTCAGAGCAGGCTCCGTTCCTTGATCTCCAAATAGTGATTCACCAGCGCGGGCGTGAAGTGCGCAGGGTCGAACTCCATGGCCAGCGCACCTTGCTGCTGCAACTGCCGAAGCAGAAGCTCGCGGCGGTCCAGCATCTCCTGCGCGGCCACGTGGTGATACATCTCGCGGGCGGTTTCCGGACTTCGCGCGGCCAGTTCCGCAAGCTCGGGCTGCTTGATGACGCCAAACAACACCAAATGCCGTGGCGTCATTTGCATCGCGCTTTCGATGACTTCGGGCGTGGCGGGAGTTTCCGCGAGGTCCGTCAACCAGACAATCAAGCTGCGGC
Source organism: Candidatus Acidiferrales bacterium (assembly GCA_035631855.1). Classification (GTDB taxonomy): domain Bacteria; phylum Acidobacteriota; class Terriglobia; order Acidiferrales; family UBA7541; genus DASQHY01. The sequence goes on along the minus strand of DASQHY010000155.1, from coordinate 2,979 downwards.
GGCTCTGCGTGGTGAGCAGAGTTTCTGCCGCGCGAACGTGATTCGCTTCGTAGGGCTCCGTCTGCACCTGTGCAAGGCTCTCCACCAGGGCACGGAGATGCAGCGGCCCGCGCCCCGCGGGAATCTGCTGCTGCGGCTTTCTCCCGTAGGCCAGCAATCCGACGCGGTCGCCGGAATGGAGCGCCACCTGCGCAAGCGCAAGCGCCGCGTTCACGGCGTAGTCGAGTTTGCTCGGCCCTTTCACCCGCGCGCGCAAGAGTCTTCCCGCATCCAGAACCAGCCACACCACCTGGCTTCGCTCGACCTGATAAATCTTGCTCACCAGGCGGCTGCGCCGCGCCGAAGCCGTCCAGCAAATGTCTTGCAAAGGATCACCGGGGCGGTAGTCGCGCAGGCTCTCGAAGTCGCGCCCCTGCCCGCGTTGCCGCTTCAAGCGCTTTTCCACTTGCACCTGGCGGCTGCGAATCAAGTAGATGGTCTGCCGCCGCGCTTCTTCGAGACTCGGGTAGACGCGGACGATCTGCGAGAGGTCGGCCTCCGCCCAGCGCTCCGCGATTCGAAACAGACTCTGATACTTCACAAACACGCGGCCGAGCCGTGCGTCCCCCCGCTCCACAGGGAAAATGGCATAGCGCGCGGTTCCCATCTCTCCCGCGGCGGCGCGTAATTCCAATTCGGGCGGCTCGGCGCGGAACTGTGTTGGTACGTCGTCCAGCATTACTGCCGTGATGCTTATCTTGCCGTGGTTGCGGAGTCCGATCTCGACGGACGAACCAGTGCCGAACGCCGCCGCGGCAGTCCACATTCGTTGCAGCTCGATATTCCCGGGTGGAGGAAGCTGTTCAAAATCCCAGGCCCAGAAAACCAGAGCCATCACGTCCCACAGCGCCATAGCCCCCAGAAACCGCAAATCCCACCAAGCCGGACCAATCCAGACCAGCCCCAGCAGAAACAGGAGGAACCCTCGCGGCCCGAACGCGCCGCTGGGAAGAATTCTTCGCCAAACGCTCTTGCTCCGGTCGAGCGGCCGGGCTCGCGCGCTCACCGTGGGAGGAACCAGATGGTTTGGGCCGTCCATAGAATCCGTTCGGACAGCGGCCACGGGTGCTACTTGGGCACCTCGACCGCCGCGATCACTTCGCCGACAACCTGGTCGGCAGTAATGCCGTCCAGATCGGCTTCCGGTTTCAACAGCAAACGATGGCGCAACACAGCCGGAGCGACGGCCTTGACGTCGTCCGGAATCACAAAATCCCGGCCCTCCAGCGCAGCCGTAGCCTTCGCGGCAAAGAGAAGATTGAGCGCGGCCCGCGGGCTCCCACCGAGGCTGAGGCAGGGCCAATCACGGCTGCGCCGCACGATCGTGGAAACGTACCGGAACAGTTGCGGCTCCACACGCACCCGGCGGACCTCTTCGCGCGCCCCCTCGAGCCAGCCGGCGGGAAGCGGCTCCAGCCCCAGACGATCGAGTTGCCGGGCATCGTAACCTTCGTGATAGCGCTCCAGGATTTGCGTCTCTTGTTCCGCCTGCGGATAGCCGATGCGGATCTTCATCAGGAACCGGTCGAGTTGCGCTTCGGGGAGCGGATAGGTCCCCTCGAACTCGATGGGGTTTTGGGTCGCCAGAACGGTGAAGAACGGTGAAAGCGCATGGCTGGTTCCCTCGATGGTGACCTGCCGTTCCTCCATCGCTTCGAGCAGCGCGGATTGCGTACGCGGCGGCGTGCGATTGATTTCGTCCACCAGCAAGAGGTCGGTGAAGATTGGCCCCCGATGAAACGAAAAGGAGCTGGTGCCCTGGTGGAAGACGTTGGTGCCGGTCACGTCCGCCGGCATCAGGTCTGGGGTACACTGCACGCGGCCGAACTTGAGCCGCCCCGTTTGCGCCAGCGTCTTTACCGAGAGCGTCTTGGCCAGCCCAGGGACGCCTTCGAGCAACGCATGTCCGCCGCAGAGGAGAACCAGCAACAACTGGTCCACCGCTTCGCGCTGGCCCACGATAGCCCGTGCCATTTCCCGCCGCAGATGTTCCGCCAGCTTGTTTACCTGTTCCGCCATTCGAGAGTCTCCTTGCGAGCCCGTGGCTTGATCTGCAATAGCTCGGCGTAATGTTCCAGCGATTGGACCACGCGCAGCGCGTCCTCATCGCCGACACCGGGAAGCCGCACGGCGCGCTCCGCTGCCTGCATCGCTTCGTAAAAGCCGGGTTCCGTCCAACCCAGGCGGTCGCGCGCGGCTTGATGGAGCTGGGCAATCGGAGTGCTCGCCGGGAGTCCCAGACGCCGCGTCAGCAGCGTGCGAAAATGCTGCATGCTGATGGATGCGGCCGCGGCCCCCGCGTGCCCGCGATGATAGAGGTCCCCAAGCGTCTCGACAAATTCCAGGGGGGAGAGCCTCGCAGCAATCTGCGGCGGGCGCAGAGGACCCGAGCGGCGCGCGAAAGTAAGAAGCACTGCCAGCGCCACAACCGCAAACTGCGCAAAGGCCCAGGGCACCGGAGTCTTCTCCACGTAGGAAATCAATGTGCCGCGCTGTCCGTGATAGTACTCGTCCCACAAGACGCGTACGTTTTTCACCGGGCCGGTGGAATTCAGCAAGAGCTGCAAATTGCCCGACAGGCTGATTCCCGCATTGGTGAGCGGCGTCGGCGCCGCCCACCAGATAACCTGGCCCCTCCCTACATGGTAAGTGACCACCGCTGCCTGAACGCCTTCGGCATACACGGCCAGGTGAGAGAAGTGCTTCATCTCCCAGCGTGCGCCGGGAGCCAATAAGATCTCGTTTGTCCCCCGAGTGAGGGGGCTCGGCGCCACGGCACGATAGGTTTTCCATTCCGCTTCGTTCGCTTCCACGGTCAGCATGCCCCCTTCGGGGAGCATGCCGGCAGCCTGCCGGCCGACCGCCAAGAGGCGGCCTCCGGCACTGACAAAGCGGCTGAGGGCGGCCTTTTCCTCCGCGCTCGCCGGCAGAAATGGTTCC
>DASQHY010000154.1:0-17368 GCA_035631855.1 Candidatus Acidiferrales bacterium | reverse complement strand
GGCTTTCCCAAATCCGCCAAGCCAATCGCCGTGTAATCCAGGCCATGCAGGCGAGCGAGATTGTCGAGGAAGGATTCGCTCAGTCGCCGGGCAATCTCCGGCCCCAATTCCAAACCTGGCGGCAAATCCCGCCGCAAAATGACTCCGCGAATCGGCTCCATCATGTAAAACGGGCAGCCGAGGACGGAGTCGTCGTCGCAATACAGGAGCACTTTCGGCGCCACGGGGTAGTGGGAATGCAACTTGGAGAGGACGCGGAACTCGCGCCCCATGTCGTGCGCGGATTTCACTTTGCTGCCAAACGGCGGGCGGCGCAGAACCATTTCCTTCGCGCCCAGACGCACCGAGTAGGTCAGGTTGGAATGTCCGCTGGGAAACTGTTCGACAACAAGGGGTCCTATTTCACCTGGAAAATGGCTTCGCAGGAATGGCTCGAGCCTGGCGAGGTCGAGCTCTTCGCCGGGTCTTACGGAGGCCGTTCGATCTCGGAAATCACTCATGCCTCAGCACGCGTCCTTTACCGGTACGTCAGCAACGCCGTGCCGTCGAGATGAGGAAACGCGTTGAACGCGCTCAGCGTAAAGCGCTCGCCGGAACACAGGAATTCGCTGAAGGAACCGTTCCGGACCATCCACGCAACCTGCAAGGTTGTTTCGGCAGAAAGCTGGAGCGCGCGCTGCATCGCCACCGCAATCGGGCCGCCCGAGCAGAAAATTGCGAGTTGCCGGCTGCGCCCTGCCGAAGAGACTAGATGACACAGGCCGTGGTTCACGCGCGCAGCGAACTCTTCCCACGATTCCACGTCATCGACCTGAATCTCTCCCTTCACCCACCGGGTGATGACGACATCAAACAGCTTCTGGAAATTCTTGCGGCGCTCCTCTGGATCAACGGAGGCTTCGTACGCATCGCGAAGCTTGCGGATCTGGGGATCATTCTGCGTTAGTGCGGGGAGGCTGCGCTCCAGAACCGCGTCACCCTGGTATTCATCGAATTCGTCCATGACGACCGGATCCGGAAAAGTCACGCCGGCGTCGCGGTAGGCCTGGGCAACCATACGGGCGGTGTCCCTCTGGCGGAGACGCGGCCCCGAGCAGACGCGGTGAAATACGACAGCGTGCCGCGCCCAATACTGCCCGAGCAAACGAGCCTGTTCGATCCCGATGGCGGAAAGCTTGTCGTAGGTCGGCTCAGAAAAGGAGGCTTGTCCGTGGCGCACCAGGAAAACGCGGCTCATGTGGCGCGTTCAAACAGACCTGCGGCGCCCTGGCCGCCGCCGATGCACATGGTCACCACGCCGTAACGGTGCTTGCGCCGCTCCATTTCGTTGGCGATGCTGCCGACCATGCGCGAACCGGTCATGCCAAACGGATGGCCGATGGAGATCGAGCCGCCGTTGGGATTCAACTTCGCCGGGTCAAGGCCCAGGCGGTCGCGGCAATAGACCACTTGCACGGCGAAAGCCTCGTTGAGCTCCCAGACGTCAATATCGTTCATCTTCACTCCCGCGCGCTTCAGGAGCTTCGGGACGGCAAAGACCGGGCCGATGCCCATCTCGTCGGGATCGCATCCGGCCACCTGGAATCCACGGAAGACCAGCTTGTAGGGAATCCCCAGTTGGTCGGCGCGCGCGCGGGACATCAGCAGCGTGGCCGAGGCGCCATCGGAAAGTTGCGAGGAGTTTCCCGCGGTGACGGTGCCCTGGCCGCTGGTCTGGTCAAAATGAGGCTTCAGCCCGAGCAGGCCTTCGAGTGTCGTGTCGGGCCGGTTGCATTCGTCCTTGTTGGCGCAGACTTCTTCTTTGCCGATGTGCTCGCCGGTTTTTTTGTCGAGGATGGCCTTGGTGACGCGCATGGGGGCGATCTCGCCTTCGAAGAAACCTTCCTGCTGCGCGCGGGCGGTGCGCTGCTGGCTCAGGAGAGAATACTCGTCCTGCGCTCGCCGGCTGATTTTGTAACGCTTGGCGACCACTTCGGCGGTATCGCCCATGACCATGTAGAGCCCGGGCATCTTCTCCAGAAGCGTGGGATTTGGATTGCCGTCACGCGGAATCACACTGATGCTCTCGACGCCTCCGCCGATGGCGGCGTCCACGCCTTCATTCACGATCTGGTGGGCAGCCAGCGCGATGGCCTGCAAGCCGGACGAACAAAAGCGATTGATGGTGGTGCCGGCCACCGAAGTCGGCAGCCCCGCCAGCATCGCGGCAATGCGGGCGATGTTGTGGCCCTGCAGGCCGTGCGGCTGCGCGCAGCCGAGCGCGACATCCTCGATTTCGCCGGGATCGAGCTTCGGCGTTTTGCGCAGAACGTCTCGGATGCAATGCGCCGCGAGTTCGTCGGGGCGGGTGATGTTGAACGAGCCGCGGAAGGATTTTGTGAGCGCCGTCCGCGAACTGGCCACTACGACTGCTTCTCTCATGGGTTCTCCTGGGCTACGCGGCAGCGCCTTCTCCCTTGTTGAAATCGGCGAAGGTTTTTCCTTCCTCGGCAAGTTTCTTCAGCAAGGGAGCGGGCGCCCAGAGCTCGCCGTGCTGCTGCTGGAATTCACGGACGCGCTCGTAAACTTTCTTCAGGCCGACGGTGTCGGCAACCCACATCGGGCCGCCGCGGTACGCCGGGAACCCGTAGCCATTCAAGTAGATGATGTCAATGTCCACGGCGCGCAAGGCGTAGCCTTCCTGGAGGATTCGTGCGCCCTCGTTCACGAGCGCGTAGATGCAGCGGTCCACAATCTCCTGGGAGGAAATCGTCCGTTGCTTGATGCCGGCCTCGGAAGCCCACTTGCGCACCAGGCCGGCCACTTCGGGGTCGGGGATCGCGCGGCGCTCCGCATCGTATTTGTACCAGCCCGCGCCGGTCTTCTGGCCGTAGCGGCCCATTTCGCAGAGGCGGTCTTCCGCGATGGGCTGGCGCACGCCGGGCTTTTCGAGGTGGCGATACTCCTTGCGGATGCGCCAGCCAACATCGAGTCCGGCAAGATCGCCGGTGGCCATCGGGCCCATGGCCATGCCGTAGTCGTAGAGCGCCTTGTCCACGGCTTCGACGCTGGCGCCTTCCTCAACGAGGAACTGCGCCTCGCGGCGGTAGGGGCCAAACATGCGGTTGCCGACAAAGCCGCGGCAATTTCCCACGAGTACGCCCACTTTGCCGATTTTCCTGGATAGCTGCATACAGGTGGCAATTACGTCCTTGCCGGTGGCTTTGCCGCGCACGATTTCGAGCAGACGCATCACGTTCGCGGGGCTGAAGAAGTGCGTCCCGATGACCGCCTGCGGGCGCTTGGTGGCGGAGGCGATCTCATCAATATTCAATGTCGAGGTGTTGCTTGCCAAAATCGCGCCGGGCTTGCACACGCGGTCCAGTTCGCCAAAGACCTGCTTCTTGAGCGCCATGCCTTCGAACACGGCTTCGATGACCATGTCCACGGATTCGAACCCATCGTAGCCGAGCGTGGGCTTGATCAGTTTCAATCGCTCATCGACAAATTGCTGCGTGAAGCGGCCGCGCTTAACGGAATTCGCGTAGTTCTTCTGGATGGTGGCGAGACCTTTGTCGAGCGCCGCCTGGTCCGCCTCTTTCATGAGCACGGGAATTCCGGCATTGGCCAGGGTCATGGTGATGCCGCCGCCCATGGTGCCTGCGCCGACGACCGCCGCGGTGTTGACCGGAATCAGCGGCGTCTCCTTGGGGATGTCCGGGATCTTGGCCACTTCGCGCTCGCCGAAAAAGACGTGAATGAGCGCCTTGGACTGATCGGAGAAAAGGCATTCGGTAAAGAGTTTTCGTTCCACCTCGCAACCTTGTTCAAAAGGCAACTTCGTGGCCGCCTCCACAGCATCAATCGCGGCGAGCGGCGCCATGAGCCCGCGCTGTTTCTTGCGCGTGGTCTCGCGCGCGGCGGCGAAGATGGGAGCGTTTTGCTCCGGCGTGCCGAGTTTCTCCCTGCGCTCGCGCGTCTTCGGCGCGGGTTTCGCGGCGACCTCACGCGCGAAGGCTATCGCGCCGGCAAGGAGGTCTCCTTCAATCAACCGGTCGAGGATGCCGGCCTTCAATGCGTCCGGCGCTTTGACGGGATTGCCGTCCACGCACATCTCCAGGGCCTTGGCCACGCCGGCGAGACGAGGCAGGCGCTGCGTTCCGGCCGCGCCTGGAATCAGGCCCAGCTTCACTTCGGGCTGGCCGACCTGCGCGCTTGGCGCGGCCACGCGATAGTGCCCGGACATGGCCAGCTCGAGACCTCCGCCGAACGCGGTGCCGTGAATGGCCATGACCACGGGTTTGCGGCAATCTTCGATGCGCAGCAGCAGCGGCAGAAACGCCACGCCGCGCTGGGTCTTTCCGGAAGTAATCTTGCCGAATTCCTTGATGTCCGCGCCAGCGACAAAGGTGCGCCCGCCGCCGATGAGCACCGCGGCCTTGATGGAGGCGTCCTGATTGATCTGCTCGATGGCGTCGGAAATTCCTTCGGGCACGCCGGGGCTGAGGGCGTTGACCGGCGGATTGTTGATGGTGATGACGCCAACGTCGTTGTTTTTCGTTAGCTGTACCAAATCGCTCATGGGAGTCGCTCTCTTTCTTTGACCGGACGGTCAGGCGGTTTGCGCCGACACTGCCCCCGCGTCAATCACCAACCGGGCGATGCGCTCGCGATGGAAGGTGGCATCGCCCAGCATGGTCTCCGACGCCTTTGCACGCCTGTAATATAGATGCAAATCATTCTCCCAGGTAAAACCCATCCCGCCGTGGACCTGAATCCCGCGGTTGCCCACGGTGCGGCAGGCATCACTCGCGTACATCTTGGCGATGGAGACAGCCACGGCGGCGTCGGGCGCACGCTCTTCGAGCGCCCACCCGGCGTAGTAGGCGGCGGAGCGGGAGCTCTCGGTTTCCAGATACATGTCGGCGCATTGATGCTGCACGGCCTGGAACATCCCGATGGGCTTGCCGAATTGCTTTCGCGTCTTCGCGTATTCGACGGTGGTGTCGAGCGTACGCTGCATGCCGCCAACCATCTCAGCCACGAGGGCGGCCGTGGCGATATCCAGGGCCTTTGGCAAGCTGGACAGATCGCCAAGTTTCTCGGCGGGCGTGCCGTTGAACTGCACGGCGTACGATTTGCGAGTGAGATCCATTCCGGGCATGGGCTTGATGCTCAGGCCGGGGGCCTTGGCGGCCACGATAAAAACGCCGTTCTGGGCAACCACAAGGATCGAGTCCGCTGCTCCGGCATCGGGCACAAACAGTTTTTCACCCGTCAGCTTTCCATTTACAACCGAGAGTTGCACGTCGGCGGGGTTCCAACTGGCGCCGGCTTCCAGCATGGCAACCGTGGAGCGCGCTTCTCCGCGGCAAATCGGGGCGAGGTATCTCTTCTTCTGTTCCGGAGAGGCGATGGCATCCAGCACGGCCCCGGCCAAGACGACCGTGGAAAAAAACGGTCCGGGTAAAAGCGCGCGGCCCGCTTCCTCCATCAGGAGGACGAGCTCCACTTTGCCGAGTCCGACCCCGCCGAATTCTTCCGGGAAGATGATTCCGGTGTAGCCCTGCTCGGTCATCTTGGACCAGAGCGCGGCGTCATAGGCAGTGGGCGTCTCCATCAGGCGGCGGACTTCACCGATGGAGCATTCGCCCGCGAAGAACTTTCGCGCGTTGTCTTTCAGAATCTTCTGGCTCTCGTTCAATCCAAATTGCATGTGCGTCTCCCCTAGTAGCTTCGCGGCAGGCCGAGCACGAAGTGCCCGATGATATTGCGCTGGATCTCCGAGGTGCCGGCTTCGATGGTGTTTCCACGCGTGCGCAGGTAGCCGTAGGCCCAGGCTCCATTGTCAATCGCGTATTCGCTGCCGGCATCGAGTTGTCCGTAAGGGCCCAGCAACTCCTGCGCCACCTGCTGGAAGCGCTGGTTCAGCTCGCTCCAGAAGATTTTCTGGATGGAGCCTTCCGGGCCCGGCACGCCGGTGGCGCTGATGCGGCTGAACGCGCGCATCTGGTTCAGGCGCATGATTTCGATCTCGCCGTAACACTGCGCGAGCTTCTGGCGAATCAACGGGTCCTGGGCGGCGGGACGGCCGTTGCGGCGGATCTTGCGGGCGAGCGCGATCAGGCGGTTCATGTTGCGTTTGTAAATGATCTGCAGGCCCGCGCCGAAGGTGCCGCGCTCGTGCATGAGGGTGCCCATGGCCACTTTCCAGCCGTCATTCACCTGGCCGACGACATTTTCGGCGGGCACGCGCACGTCGTGGAAGAAGACCTCGTTGAATTCCGTCTCGCCGGTCATCTGGCGCAGCGGACGGACGTCCACGCCGGGACTCTTCATGTCCATCATCAGCACGGTGAGTCCCTTGTGCTGCGGCGCAGCCGGGTCGGTGCGAACCACGACCTCGCACCAGTCCGCCGCCCAGCCGTAGCTGGTCCAGACCTTCTGGCCGTTGAGGACGTAGTGGCCGTCCTCGAGACGCGCTTCGGTTTGCAGGCCGGCGAGGTCGGAGCCCGCGTTGGGCTCGGAAAAACCCTGGCACCAGATTTCTTCCGCGCTCAGAATTTTCGAGAGATAGCGTTTCTTCTGGGTGTCGGTGCCGAAGGCAATGATGGTCGGGCCGATAATCCCGAGTCCCAAGGTATTGGCCAGCGGCGGGGCTTCAGCGCGGGCCATTTCCTGCCAGAAGATTACCTGCTCCATCAGGCTGGCGCCGCGCCCGCCGAATTCTTTGGGCCAGGAAATACCGGCCCAGCCTCCTTCGAAAAGTTTGCGCTGCCATTTCTTCAGGTAATCGAAGCGCGCCCCGAGCGATTCCTCGCGCCACTCCTCCCAGTCCTTGGGGACATTGGCGGCCAGCCAGGCGCGGAATTCGTCGCGAAACTTCAGTTCACTTGCCGTCAGGTTCAAATCCATGGGAGTGACTCCTTGCTTTGCGCGGCCTTTACTTCTTGGCCGCGAATTCCGGACGGATGGTTTCCTGCCCGGCCCAATACTTCTTGCGCAGCTCTTTTTTCAGGATTTTTCCGGTGCCCGTCTTCGGCAGGCTGGAGAGGAACTCCACCGAGCGAGGGCACTTGTAATGGGCAATCCGCGAACGGCAAAAGTCGAGCAATTCCTGCTCGCTGGCCTGCGCGCCGGGCTTAAGCACCACCAGCGCCTTGGGCACTTCTCCCCATTTCTCATCGGGAACTGGGACGACGGCTGCTTCGTAAACGCTGGGGTGCGCCGCCAGTGTTTTCTCCAGATCCAGGGAAGAAATATTCTCACCGCCGCTGACGATGATGTCTTTGGCGCGGTCCACGATGAGGAGGTAACCATCCTCGTTGATAGTGGCCATGTCTCCGGTGTGGAACCACCCGCCGCGCATGACCTGTGCGGTGGCTTCGGGCTGCCGCCAGTAGCCTTCCATGACGCCGTCGCTGCGGGTCACGATTTCGCCAATGGTTTTTCCGTCGTGAGGGACGTCCTGCTCCTGGGCATCCACGACGCGAATCTCAACGCCGCCGACGGCATAGCCGGTCATAGCCTGGCCGGCGTACCGTTGTTCGCCTTCCCAGAGAACGCCACTCTTCATACGTGAGAGCGTGAGCATGGGCGAAGTCTCCGTCAAGCCGTAGCCGGAGAAACAGGTGCAGCCCAGTTTTTCCTCCACTTCGCGCACCAGCGTCGGCGAAGAGGCCGCCCCGCCTATGGTGATCCGGTCGAGGCTGCTCAAATCATACTTTCCCCGCTCCGGTGAGTTTACCAAGGCCGTGGCCATGGTGGGCACCACGCTGCAGGTGCGCACGCGCTCCCGTTCGATCAGCCGGAAGACTTCCGCGGGGTCGAAGCGCTGCAGCATGACGTGCACGCCGCCCATGAACGTGAGCGCCTGGGCAATCCCCCACCCATTGGCGTGGAACAGCGGAATGGTGTGCAGCTCGACGGCCTCGCCCGAAAGCTGCAGGGCGACACAGACGTTCAAACCATGCAGATAAATGTTGCGGTGCGTCAGCATGACGCCTTTGGGATTCGCGCTGGTTCCGCTGGTGTAGAAAAGCTCGGCCAGGGAGTTTTCGTCGAAACTCATGATGTCCGCACGGTATGGCGGCGCGGCGGCCAGCAGCTCTTCGTAATTCTGGGGGTGGAGCCAATCCACGCGCGGCGCATCGTCCAGCAGGATGAATCGCTGAACCGTGGAAAGGCTTTGGCGAAATGCGGCGGCCATTTCGAGAAACTGTTTTTCCAAAAAGACCACTTTCGCGCCGGAATCATTCAGGATGAAGGCCAGCTCGCCCGGCGCGAGACGAATATTCAAGGGAAGCAGCACCGCGCCGGCATCCAGCACGCCATAGTAGGCCTCGAGAAGCCGATGGCAGTTCATGCTCAGGAACGCGACGCGATCTCCCGGTTTCACGCCGGCCTGGCGCAACGCGCCCGCAAGGCGCGCAGCCCGATCACCGAATTGCGCGTAGGTGAAGCGCTCGTCCTTGCACACCACCGCTGTCCTGCCGGAGAACTGTTGTTCCGCGTACCGAAGAAAGCGAATTGGCGTGAGCGGGATGTTCATGATGGCTCGTCTACCAGGCGGTTTGCCCTCCGTCCACCACCAGCACGTGACCGGTGACATAGTCGGAAGCGTCGGAGGCCAGGAACACGGCCGCGCCTTTCAGGTCGTGTTCGGCGCCAAAGCGGCGCAGAGGGATTTGTTCCAGGAGCTGCTCCTTCTTGTGTTCGATCACCCAGCCGGACATGTGCGTGGGAAACCATCCCGGAGCAATCGCGTTCACCTGAATATTGTACGCTGCCCACTGGCAAGCCAGATCTTTCGTGAAGGTGATCACGCCTCCCTTGCTGGCATGATAGCCGATTGCCTGGACTGTGTTGGGTTGCGCGCCTCCCAACCCTGCCACGGACGCCATGTTGATGATCTTTCCGCGGCCCTGCTTCACCATCACCTTGCCGACGGTCTGCGCGCACAAGAAAGTTCCGGTCAGGTTGGTTTCCAACACTTTGTTCCAGTCGTCCAAACGCATCTCGTCGGCCGGAGCGCCCCAGGAAATCCCCGCGCTGTTGATCAGGATGTCGATCCGCCCGAACCGGGCAAGCGCCGTATCCGCAACCTCCTGGATGCTGGCGGGGCTCTTCACATCGCAAGCCACCGCTACAGCCTTTACGCCAAGCTTCTGCAATTCTTCGGCGGCCTTCTCGCACCGCTCCTTTTTCCGCGCACAAAGTACCAAATCGGCCCCCATTTCTGCCAGACCTTCCGCCATTTGCCGCCCCAATCCGATGGACCCTCCGGTGATCACGGCCACGCGCCCGGTGAGATCAAAAAGCTGTTTCACACTCTTTGCTTGGGCCGCTTCCAACGGCATTACCTTTGCTCCTTCGCGGAATTTGGCGGCTGGAGATTGGCGGGTCTGCGAATCGCTCCTGCCTCCCAAGGCGATTTGAGTTCAGTGCGCCATTCGAGCAGGGCCGGCCCCGGAGATTCGAGCCAGTTCGGCAGTTGCCCGCGCAGCTCCTCCAGGTCCAAAGCCCGCTGGGCGCGGATTCCAAAAGACTCAGCCAGCCGGCAGAAGTCCGGGTTTTTCAGGGCCACTTCATGCGTCTGACCGAATGCGGCGCGCTGCAAGAAGCCGATGATTCCGTAGGAGTTGTCATTAACCAGCAGGATTTTTACCGGCAGGTCATACTGGGAGAGCGTGGCCAATTCATGAGCGGTGTACTGAAAGCCGCCGTCACCCGCGATACAGATCACACGCCCCGGCTTGGCGTACTTGCGCGCGGCGCATGCAGCCCCGATCGCGGCAGGCAGGCCGTAACCGAGCGTGCCCGACCCTGTCGGATACAGGAAAGTGCGCGGCTCCAGCACGGGAAAGAACGCTGAGGCCCAGTAGTTGAGGATGGACTGATCGTTTGCGACCACATCATTGCGGTCGAGGGCGCCACGCAGCAACATCACTGCGGCATAGCCGTCCTGGTGGAGCGCTTCCAATCGTTCCCTTTCCGCAGCCTTCGCTTTGGCGACGTCCCACCACGGCTCCCGCGGCTTGATTCCGGCCGACAGGGTCTTCGCGATGGCGTCGATGTCTCCGACGAGCCCGGCGCTTAAGGGAAACAGAGAGCCCGCCTGGCGCACGCGTGGATCAACCTGAATGTGCCGCGCCGGGAGCTTGAGCGCAAACCGCCCGGTATCGAATTCAGTGAGGCGCACGCCGAAGGAAATCAGCAAATCGCTTTCCTGGAGCAGTTCCTGGACAACTCCCAACCGAGAGATGCAACCCATGGCAAGAGTATGGTCGTCGGCGATCAATCCCTTGCCACTGGTGGTGGTCAGGATCGGAGCCTGGAGGGCTTCCGCGAATTGCCGCACCGCTGCGGCAGCTTCCTCGGCGACTCCGGAACCCACGAGAACCGCCGGCTTGCGACTCAGTTCCACCGTGGCGGCGACCTTCGCGATTTCTTCCTTAGAGGGCATCTGTTCAGATTTCTTGGAGGGTGTTGGCAGACCTCTTGAAGCCGAGGCTGCCAGCGGCACGTAAAAAAGATCCTGAGGGATTTCCACAAAGGCCGGACCGCCTGCCCCCGCCGCTGCGGCGATGGCCTCGGGAATCATCTCCTGGGAAGCAACCCGCACGGCAAAGCGTGTAAGAGGCTTGACGATCTCAAGCTGTTGTGGAGTCTCATGCAAAGCGCCGCATGCCTTATCCAGCAGCGGCGTGGCGACGTTTGCGCCGACAACAATGACCGGGGTGTTGGTTTGAAAGCTTTCCAGAAGCGGCACAAGGGTAAACAGATTTCCGGGTCCGGTGGAGGCAAAAACTACGGCCCGCTTTCCGCTGAGCCGAAAGAAGCCGTCCGCGGCAAACCCCGCCGCCTGTTCGTGACGCACAATCCAGTGATGAAAACTCGGCTGTTGACGCAGGGCGTCATAAATACCGATGTTGTGAATGCTGGGGATTCCGAAGCCGCAGGTAACGCCACAGCGCAACAGCGCTTCCACGACGGCCTGTCCGCCCGTGAGTTGCGAAGCCTTTGAAGTTGTGTACGTAGTTGCGGACATTCCCATTTCAACGCAGAGTCAGGACCACGCGGCCGGAGATTTGACCCCGGCGCAATTGTTCGAGCACCTCATTCGCTTGCGCGAGCGGACGCGCAGCGACCCTGCATCGCACCTTTCCTTTCGCGGCCATATTCAGTACTTCCCGCAAATCCTGGCGCGTGCCCACGGCGGATGCCTGAATCCGCACTTCTCCCCCGGCCATCAGAATCGGCGGGAAACTGATGTTGTCCGCCGGCAAGCCTACGACCAAAAGCGTCCCGGTCGGCCGGATGCAATAGAACGCCATATCGTAAGCAGTTTTCGCAGCCGAGGTTACAAGCGCCACGTGGACTCCGCCGCTGCCGCGCAACTCTTTGACCACGTCGGTCTGCGCGGCGTTCAACGTCTTGGAAGCGCCAAGCGACTTTGCCAGCGCAAGCTTGTCCTCGGCAATGTCAATCGCCGTGACTTCGGCGCCAAGCTCTCGCCCAATCTGCACGGCCAGATGTCCCAGCCCTCCCACGCCGAAGACAGCCAGGCGTTGCCCGCGCGTAACCTTGGCCTGCTTCAGCGCCCGGTACACGGTGACTCCCGCACAGAACAGAGGGGCCGCCTCGACCGAAGAAAGGCCGTCGGGAATCTTCAGCGCGTGGCTCGCGGGTGCCTTCACGAACTCCGCGTATCCGCCATCCTCGGTGACGCCCGTAATTTTCTGCCGCACGCACAGATTCTCATTTCCTTCGCGGCAGAATTCGCATTCGCCGCAGGTCCAGTGAACCCACGGGACTCCCACGCGATCACCGACCTGCAAATCGCGCACCCCGGCGCCCTTCTCCACGACGCGGCCGGCGATCTCATGCCCCATGATCAGAGGCTTCTTTATGATTCCCGCGAGCTGCGACCAATCCCCATCGGCGACGTGCAAATCCGAATGGCACACTCCGCAGGCTTCCACTTCGATTAGGACCTCATCGCTGCCGGGCTTGGGCCGCGGGACCTCTTCCATCACCAGAGGTTTCTTGAATTCGTGCAGGACAGCCGCTTTCATTTGGGTCACCTCACGAAACGTCCGGGGTCAGAGTGATTCGAGCGCGCGCCTATCACCGGCCGGGGATCGCGGTTGCTCAAGCCTTGGCGCCGAGCAGGAAAAAATCAACGGCACTGCGCACACGTTCGCCGAGATTATGCGGCCCTGTGAGATCCACTGCCCACTGGCGGACCACGGTGTTGTAAAGTCCTTCCATGAACTCGGTGAGGTGGACGACCGGAAAGCCGCGGGTGATTTCGCCGCGCTTCTGCCCCTCGGCGAGAATTTCCCGGAGCAAGCCGGACGCAATTTCTTCGGGTTCCCGCAATTCCGGCGACCGCACGGGATCCATTGCCCCTGCCAGCACCACGGCCTGCCAGAGACCTCGGTCGGCCTCCACTTGTTGCGCCAGGCTCTTGTACAGACGGCGCAGCCGTTCCGCAGTCGTGGCATTGATGGAGAGTTCGGATTTGAGCTGTTTGGTGATGCAGGAGAAACCTCGCCTTCCCACCTCGCGGAGAACGGCATCCTTGCTCGGAAAATAGCGGAAGAACGTCGGCTGGCTGATTTCCAGTATCTGGACGATGTCATCCACCCGGGTATTTTCGTAGCCGCGCTTGCGGAACAACTTGACGGCGGTCTCGATAATTTGCTGGTGCAGCCGCGCCCTTTTCCGCGCGCGCAGTCCGGGCATTTCCTCCACGCTTCCTGGTACAGCACTGCGGGAGCTTCGGTGAGCAACCCCTGTGCGATTCCGCACGTCTCGAAGCGCCGCGGAGATGGAATTGCTCCGTGCGGTCTTGGCGCTAGCCATAGTTCCCTTCTCCTTAAAATGCTTGCATGGCAGTCGTGCCTGCGGCAAACGCCAAGCAAAGTGAGAGGGACTATAACATAAGAGCGACTAACGTCAAGACGCGCAGCTCCTGCGGCATGTTCTTGCGCTGCCGTTCCTGCGCGCGGCAATCCGGACAATTTCGACTCGCTCCGCGTGGAAGTCACTGGCCAAAGCCGGTAACGGAATCCTTATAGCCCCTTTATGACTTCCTTATGAGTCTGGGAGTAGGTTGAAGATGGGAGTCCAAACGAAGTATCCTCCGGCTTCAAACTCGCCGCACGAGGTGGATCTCGCCGAGAAAGATAGAAACTCAGCACATCCTTGCGAAATAAAGCAGAGGGGGAGATATGATCGAGTTCGGACAAAAAAGAGGCTTCACTTGCCTAGTCCTCGCCGGGTTGCTCTGTTCAACTATGGCTCCCAGCAGCTTACTCGGGGACGAGAAAGAGAGGAGCAATCCACCGGCAAAAGCCAGCCCGGCGAAGAGCGATGCCCCAACTGCTGGCTTGACCGAGCGAGAGCGCTGGCTCCTCGATCGCGTCGAGCAGCTCGAAAAGCGAGTTGCGGAACTCGAAGTCAAGGGTAATCTGCCCGCGGCTCCGGCCTCTGCGGCGCCGTCTTCGCAGCCCGGTTCGTTGAACCTAAGCATTCCTCCCGCGTCGAGAAGCGCCGCGAACGCCTCACTCCCGCCGACAACGGCAGAAGCCAATTCGAATGTCGTTCCAACGGAAAAGGTCCTCGCCTCCATCAGGCCGCAAGCCACCGAAAAAGGCAAGTCGGGCATGGCGAAACCGTCAGCAAAGGCAGAACCGTTTGCGTTCGCGGATTTCACCTGGTTAAACGGCAACGCACGCACGAAAGACACGCCGTACGCCACCGGGTTCTTTACGCCGGAAATCAGAGCTGACATCGACTACATCTACGATTTCAATCATCCGAAAGATGACTCCATTGGCGGGTCGAGCGAGGTCTTCCGGTCGAATGAAGTACACGTGACCCAGTTGGGCGTCGGCGGCGACTTCCACTATGACAATGTGCGCGCCAGATTGATGACTCAGTTCGGCTTGTATTCACAGACCACTCCGCGGAATGACGCGAGTCCCGCGCGCGGCCAGTGGAATCTCGACAATGCATACCGCTATCTCTCGGAGGCCTACGGCGGGTATCACTTCGATGCGCTGCACGGAATCAACGTCGACGCGGGAATCTTCATGTCGTACATCGGCCTGTTCAGTTACTACAACTTCGACAATTGGGCCTACCAACCGTCCTATGTTTCTTCCAACACGCCCTGGTTCTTCAACGGCGTGCGCGTGCAAATTTTCCCCACGGAACATCTGAAGATTGAGCCGTGGTTTACCAACGGCTGGCAGTCGTACGGCCGGTTCAACAACCGGCCAGGTTTCGGAATGCAGATTTTGTGGCGGCCGACCGGATGGCTTTCGGTGCTCGGCAATCAGTACGCCCTGGGTGAAGAGGCGCTGGGGGTCCCGGGCCGCGTCCGTTATCACACCGACGACAGCATCGAGATCAAGTACTACGACAAGCCCGAAAACTTTCTGAGCAAGATGGCTTTTTCGTTGACGGGCGACATGGGCTGCGAGCACGGCGGCGGCGTGAGTTGCGCTGGTAATTCTGCCAAGGGTCCAAAGCAGAGCTTCCTGGGATACATGGTGTACAACCGTTTCTGGTTCCACAGAGACAGGTTCGGCCTGACGCTGGGCGGCGGCAAGATCAACAATCCCGGACGCTACCTGGTGCTGCTGCCGCCGATCAATGGCGCGACGGCAGCGTCGGGCACGCCCTACTTCACAGAGAATCCCGGCGACCCATTCAAGGCCTGGGACGCTTCCGCCACGTTCGACTACATGCCCAGCCAGTACGTCACGTTCCGCTGGGAGTTCAACCATCGGGCGGCGAACGTTCCGTATTGGACTGGGCCAGGTGGCATTACGCCGCCTGCCGGCAACACCTTCGGCGCGCCAGGTGCGCTGGTCTGCCTCGACGGCAGCCTGGCGTCCAGCACAGGCTGTGGCCCTATAGGGCTCTGGCAGCCGGATCTGAAGAAGATCGAGAACCGGTTCAACTTGGCCATACTCGTCAAATTCTAGTTACCGCTGGAGATACAACATGACGGACTCCATCTTTCGAAGAACAAATATGGGATTCTCTATGCTGGCCCTCGCATATTTATTTGGTTGCGAAGGACTCAAGGAGAGAGGCTAAAGCTAGATGCTCGTCAACATATTCATTCTCATCGTCCGCGGGAGTTCGTATAGTAGGACCTTCCAAACGCACGTCGCACAGCGGAAATGGCATGGTCTGGAAAGCCAGGATAATTGCAGCACTCGCAGCGACTATCGCCTGTTCAAGTGCAGTGTGCGGGCAAACGCCGGGTCCGCCTTCGGGGCCCACGCAGAATCCGGATGCTATCCAAAGAGAGGCTGTCTCCGAAGAAATGCAATCCCAGCCGGCGACCCAGCCGGCAACCCAGGGAGCGAAGCCTCAATGGCAGTATGGCGGCTTTGTGGATTTGGGTTATTTGTTCGACTCCAATTCTCCTGCCAACCATTTGTTCCGCAACCGCAGCACGGCATTCAAGGTAAATGAAGTGGACCTGAATATGGCCGGCGCGAGCATCAAGAGAGAGGCTTCCCAAACTTCCCGCTGGGGGATGGAATTGGTATTGCACGGAGGAAAGGATTCGGAAGGCTTTGGATTCTCGGCGACCGCTCCCAACGTGAGCGGTTCCCAAGGGCTCCGCCACTTTGGCCCGGCCAATGTTTCGTATCTAGCGCCGGTGGGCAGCGGACTCACGATCCAAGCCGGGCTTTTCAGCAGCCTGATTGGCTATGATTCGCTCTACGCCAAGGATAATTTTAACTATACGCGCCCGTGGGGAGCTGACTACACGCCCTACTTGATGTTTGGCCTGGATGCCAGCTACCCACTCACTAAGCAAATCACGGCGACCGCTTTCGTCATCAACGGCTATTGGCACCTTGCCCATGCCAACAACGTTCCTAGTACCGGCGGCCAGATTGCCTTCAGCGCCACAAAGCGTCTGACTGTTAAAGAGACGATCCTTTACGGTCCACACCAGTCCAACACCGCACTCGAATTCTGGCGTTTCTTTTCGGATAGTATTTCTGAATGGAAGACGGACCATCTGACGACCGCATTTGAGTATCAAGTGGGAACCGAGCGAGTGGACGTTCCGGGGAGCCCGCGGGCCTTGTGGATGTCCGCGCAATTACCCGTGCACAGAGCCCTGCGTGGTCCGTGGAGTGTCACGGTGCGGCCTGAGCTCTCCTGGGATCGTGATGCTCGCTGGACAGGATTCCAGCAGTTGGTCAAAGCGGTCACGACGACGCTCGAATACCGGGTACCCTATTCGAAGACGAATACGATTGCTCGGCTGGAATACCGTTTTGACGACTCGAGAGGAAAGGGCGGCGGGTTCTTCAATGACGGCGAAGTTTCGCCCGGCGTGCTTGGCTTGACGCCCACGCAGCACCTCGTCATTTTAGGGCTGATATTCACCTTCGATTCGCATTGAAGGAAACGACGCTGATAACAGACTGGAGATGGATTCGATGCAGGACCTGGCGTTTCTCGCAGGCGTGATTATCTTCTTTGGAATTGCTGTCGCCTATGTGCGTGGTTGCGACCGCTTGAGGTAGGAGGGGAAGACGCGATGCTCGCCAACATTCTCATCCTCATCGTCTGCGTCCTGGTTTTCGGGTACCTCATCTTTGCCATGCTGCGCCCGGAGAAGTTCTGACCATGACGGCAAACGGCTGGTTTCAAGCCGGTTTTTTCCTTTTGGTGATTTTCGCCCTGACGAAACCGCTGGGCGTTTTTATGGCGCGCGTTTTTTCCGGAGAGAAAACCTTCCTGGACCCGGTTCTGCGTCCCGTGGAGCGCTTGCTCTACCGGCTGACGGGCGTGGACGAAACCCGCGAAATGCCGTGGACGGAATATACCGTTGCGATGCTGCTCTTCAGCGGCGTGTCCATGGTTCTGTTGTATGTGATTCAGCGCGTGCAGCAGTGGCTTCCCTGGAACCCGCAGCACCTTGCGGCGGTGGGGCCGGATTCGGCGTTCAACACTGCCGCGTCCTTTACCACCAACACCAACTGGCAATCCTACGTCCCCGAGACCACCATGAGCTATTTCACGCAAATGGCCGGGCTCGCCTATCACAACTTCTTGTCCGCGGCCGTGGGGATCGCCATCGCCATCGCACTGGTGCGCGGAATCGCGCGGCGCGAGTCCAAGACCATCGGAAATTTCTGGGTGGACCTCACGCGCTGCATTTTGTGGGTGCTACTGCCGGTCTGTCTGGTTGTCGCCCTTGTGTTCGTGTCGCAGGGAATGATCCAGAACTTCAAGCCGTACGCCACCGCAACTCTGGTGGACCCGCAGACTGTTCCAGTCACCGGGCCGGATGGCAAGACGACGCAGCAGACCATTCGGGAACAGGTGATCCCGCAAG
>DASQHY010000153.1:0-19345 GCA_035631855.1 Candidatus Acidiferrales bacterium | reverse complement strand
CGCCCCCGCCGGAGCAGGGGCAGAGGAGCAGGTACCCGCGCCGCCATCGAGGCGAAGACCCAGGGGCGAAGAGAGCTGGGCCATGTCGGTGAGGATGTCGGCGCGGACATCGTCACGGGCGAGTTGAGGTGCGCCGCGCTCATCAATGAGAACAGGGACGAGGCGAACGACTGGAGCGGCTTGGGTGACAGGCAGGGCCTGGGCGGCTGGTGCTTCGGCGACGGGCGGGGCTTGCGCGATAGGCGCGGGTTCGGCGGCGTTCGAGACTCTGGCGGGGAAATCAAATTCGAAGATGGCGGAGCGGCGCGTGGGCAGGCTGGAAGTAGGAAACAGGAAATTCCCCGCGGAGTAGACCACGGGAACGCGGCCGAGGCATCCGACTCCCTGCAAGACATGCGGATGCGCGCCGAGGATAAGGTCGGCTCCGGCGCGCTGGGCTTCGAGGGCCAGTGACTTCTGGCGGTCGGAGGGCTCGCGATCGAATTGCACGCCCCAGTGGAGCACGACGATGAGGATGTCCACCTGGGGACGCGCGCGACGAACCGCTGCGAGGAGGGGCGCAGTCTCTTTGGCCGTGGCGATGCCGGGGCGGTCGGGCTCGGCCCAGGCGTACTTGGGCACCACGTCGCTGAAGGAAAGGATGCCGATGCGGCGGCCTTTTTTCTCGATGATGAGAGGCGCTTCGGCTTCGGCGAGGTTTTTGCCGGCGCCGGCGAAGAGGACTCCCGCGGCGCGCAGGCGGGCGAAGGTGTCGAGCAAGCCTTCCTCGGTGTAGTCCATAGTGTGATTGTTGGCCAGGGCAGCGACCTGGATGCCGCCGTCGTGAAGCGCCTGCGCAGCGCCGGGCGAGCGGACGCGGATGATGACGTCGCGGCCGGATTCGATGGCGGCCTTGTCTTTGTGCGGAGTGGGGTCAGGGAAACTGGTGAGGGGAGATTCCAGGTTGCCGATCACCAGGTCGTAGGTGCGGAGGAGGTCGCGCACACCGTCGAAGAGCAACTGCGGCGGAACGGCGGGCTGGCGCCAGGCAACCTCCATGACGATGTCCCCGACCCAAACGATGCGAAGCGGCGTTCGGGCGGATTCGTCAGGTTTTTCCTGTTGGGGATTCGGCTTTGCCGGGTTCGCGGGGGCCGGGCTTTCTTGGGCTGGCTTTTCCAGCGCGGGCTTTTCGGGTGGCTTTTCCTGAGCGAGGGTCGCTGCCCACGGTCCCAGAAAAATTGCGATTAGGGAGAAGAGAATGGCGGCTTGAAACTTACGCGGAGGGAAGGTTTTTCGGAGTTGACGGAAGCAATGCACTGATCCGCGAAGGGAAATCAATCCCCGGATAGGGAGGTGCGAAGGTATCGCCAGGGGTTGACCGGCGCGCCATTGAGGCGGACTTCATAGTGCACGTGAGGCCCGGTGGCGCGGCCGCTGACTCCGGCGTACCCGATCACCTGGCCGCGCTTGATGCGCGCTCCGGTAATCACGCCGAAGGCCGAAAGATGTCCGTAGCAGGAGGAGACGCCAAAGCCGTGGTCCACGACCACCAGGCGTCCATACCCGGGCCGAGTTTCGGCAGCGCTCACGATTCCGTTTGCGGCGGCATGGACAGGCTGGCCGTATTCGGCGGCAATATCCACGCCGGCGTGAAACGCGCCTTCACCCGAGAACGGGTCGAGGCGCTCGCCAAAGGTTCCGGTGAGGCGGCCCATGACCGGCCACAACGAGGGGGTATAAATCGAATTGGCAAGGCCGACGGGGACGAAGCTCAATCCATTGCTCACGCGGGCGACCGCGGAGACGTTCTGCTTGAGGAAATTGAGCTGCTCGACGGAAGTCTCGTAGGCCTCTTCGGGCTGAAGCTCCGTGTCGGTGACGAGGAAGGGCGTGGGACGGAAGCGAAGCACGCCGTAGGTCATGGCCACTTCCGTAGCCAAAGACTGCAAAGAATCGAGGCGCTGATTGGTGTCCTGCACAGTGGCCTGCAACTGCCGGTACTGCTTCTTCAAAGTGTCCTGCTCGTGGCGCAGCGCGTTGTAGTTGCCTACTTTCCAGAGCATCCGGGAGTAGGAGCCGACCGCTGCGAGAACGGTGATGCCGCCGACAACCGCAAGAGCCACAATGAGATGTAAAACAAAGACGGGAATGCGCACCTTGCGCATGCGCCCGGGAGCGTTGGCGGCGACGAGAAACGTGTAGGACTTCACTTTCATCGTTCTTCAGGGCTCCACATCGGACTTGCAGCAGGATGCTGTCGCGGGCTAGGTGGCTCAAAATCCCTGCGGCAGCTTCGGTCGTTCGAGAAAACACGCTGGACCGAAGGTGCTGGTCCGAAGCTTCTTGAATATTAGAATTGGAAGAATGGGGAGTCAACCCCTAATTTGGACAGGTCTCCGTTTTTCCACCGAAAGGGTTAGCTGGCCGAAAGGACTGGAACTCCAGGACAGGTACTCGCCCGCCTACCTTTGGCGGGGCTGCCCTCCTATAATGTCCCGCAATGAAGAATTCCGATTTAGGGCAGACGGCCAGCCGTGGGGAGCGTCAGTGACCACCGAGGCGGAGATCATCGCCAGGATTCACAGGCGGCTGGGCTCGGCGGGAGGGAGGTTCGTGCGTCTCGGCATCGGGGACGATGCCGCGATTCTCCGGCCCAGCCGGGGCGCAGAGCTGCTGGTGACCTGCGACCCGTTTCTCGAGGGAGTGCATTTCCTTAGGGAGAAGCATCGGGCCGACGTCGTTGGGTACAAGGCGCTGGCACGCGCGACCAGCGATATCGCGGCGATGGGCGGGGTTCCGCGATGCTTCCTCCTGGGCCTGGCGCTTCCCGAAACGCACGCGGGGAAATGGCTCGATGGTTTTCTTGCCGGGATGCGGCGGGCTGCCCGGCGGTTCGGAATGGTTTTGGCGGGCGGAGACACTTCGAAGCACCGACAGATCCTGGTTCAAATTACTGTGCTCGGCGAAATCGCCGCCGGGAAAGCCATTTTGCGCTCGGGAGCGCGGCTCGGCGACTTGATCTACGTCAGCGGAAGGCTCGGCGAAGCGCAGCTCGGGCTGGAGGTGATCCTGCGCGGGCGGGATGGCAAGCGCGGATGGCGGGGGCTGCTGCGGAAGCACCTCCATCCGGAACCGAGGCTGGCGCTGGGGCAGTGGTTGGCGGCAAAGCGGCTGGCGTCCGCGATGATCGATGTTTCCGACGGGCTTTCCACGGACCTGGGCCACGTTTGCGAGGCAAGCGGAGCCGGAGCGCGAGTGTTCTCGGAAAAAATCCCCCAGGTAAGGGTTCCGGAAGATTTGCGGCGGCGCGGGGTGGATCCTCAGAAACTGGCGCTCGATGGAGGCGAGGACTACGAGCTATTGTTCACCGTGCCGCGGCGCATGGCGAGGCGGCTGCCCACCAGCTATCGCGGCGTGCTGCTCACGGCAATCGGAGAAATCACGCGCGGCGGGGAAATAGTGCTGATTGAAAGGGACGGCCGCGTGGCGGCTCTTCGGCCGCATGGCTGGGACCCCTTCCGCGCGGTTTAGCCGTGACTAGTTCGGCGGAGGCGGAAGAGGAAGAGCGGTCGCTTTTGCCGGCGGGGTCTTTGCCGGCGGCGTATTGACCTCGGGCGGACGCGGCTTTGGCGCTTTGTCGGCGGGCTCGTCTTCGGTGGGAGCGGTGTCCGGGGTATCCACCAGGACATGATGCTCGGCGGCAGTTTTTTCCAGCGGAACGACGTTGGCGAAATCTTCTACGGGCGTCCCGGCGACGGCCGCCTTCATGAATTGCAGCCACAGGGGCAAAGCCGCGCGCGCTCCAGTCTCTTTTTTCCCCAAGGAAATCTGCTTATCATCGAAGCCGACCCACACGCCAGCGGTAAGCGAGGGCGTAAAGCCGATGTACCACGCGTCGGTGTAGTCGTTGGTGGTGCCGGTTTTACCGGCGGTGGGCCGCCCCAGCTCCTTGGCATGGACGCCGGTGCCGAACTGCACGACCTCTTCGAGCATGGAGACCATGGTGCGCGCGACTTCGGGCGTAAGCACATCGTGGACCTCGGGATGGGCCTCTTCGAGCAATGCGCCATCGTAGCTGGTGACGCGGCGGATCATGTGCGGGTCAATGCGGATGCCGTCGTTGGGGAACACGGTAAACGCCGAAGTGTGCTCGATCAGCTTCATGTCCGCCGCGCCGAGCGCCAGCGGGAGGTACGGCGGCAGAGGCGTAGTGATGCCGAAGCGCTCGGCCATCTCCACCACGGTGTCGACACCGAGCTTCTGAGCGAGCTTCACCGCGGGAACGTTTCGCGAACCGGCCAGCGCGCGCCGCAAGGTAATGGTGCCTTCGAATCGCTCGTCGTAGTTCCGCGGCGTATAGACCTGGCCGCCGCTGAGCGTGGTGAATGGCGCGTCCACGATGGTGTCGAAGGGAGAGGAGCCTTTTTCGATGGCGTCGCTGTAGACATATACCTTGAACGAGCTGCCCACCTGGCGGACTGCCTGCGTGGCGCGATTGAACTTGGACTCATCAAAACTGTAGCCGCCGACCATGGCCTTGATTTCGCCGGAGGCATTGTCAATCGCCACCAGCGCAGCCTGCGCCGCCGGCAACTGCTCGAGCCGGACGCGCGCAACGCCGTCTTTCAGATCCTCCACATGCACTTGCGCGAGGTCGCCCGTCTTGAGGAGTTCCGACGGCTTGCGATGGCCGGTCCAGGCAAAATCGGGAGGCGCGAGCGTTGCGCGAATCGTTCCGATGCGGAGCCCTGCAGTACGGTCGTCAACAGCCGTCACCAGGCTGGTGACGTAGGCGCCCTTCTCGATGGGCCGGCGCCAGTCTTCGTCTTCGTAGGAATCCAGCTTTCCCAGGTTGTCGCGCAGGATGTTGGGAAGTCCCCCGCGCCAGCCGTGCCGGCGGTCGTAAGCGTGGAGACCGTCGCGGACGGCGTCGTTGGCGGCCCGCTGCATGTTGATGTTCAAGGTGGTATACACGCGCAGGCCGCGCGCATGGACCGCTTCGGTGCCGTAGGTGCTTTCCAGGTACTTGCGGATTTCCTCGAAGAAGTAGGGAGCCAGGTCGTTGCGCGGATATTGCAGATGAAGGACGATGGGTTGCTTCTTGGCGTCTTCGGCTTCGCGCGCGCTGATCTTTCCTTCCTCGGCCATGCGCTGCAGGACCAAATTGCGCCGCGAGAGCGCCGCCTTGGGGTCGGTCAGCGGAGAATACTTCGGGCCGTTGACCATGCCCGCCAACAGCGCCGCTTCGGTGAGCTTCAATTCGGAAACGGGCTTGGCAAAATAAAACTGCGCCGCGGCGGCAAAGCCATAGTTGCCGTGCGCCAGATACACCTGATTGGCGTACATGGTGAAAATCTGCTGCTTGGTGTAGCGCCGCTCGATCTGGATGGCGAGGAGCATTTCCTCAATTTTTCTGCGGAAGCTGCGGTCGCTGCGGTCGAGAAAAAGGTTTCCGGCAAGCTGCATGGTGATGGTGCTGGCGCCGGAGGTGACGCGGCGTTTCAGCAGGTTGTGCCAGGCGGCGCCGGCCACGCGCGTGAAATCGATGCCCCAATGCTCCTCGAAGTGCTGGTCTTCGATGGCCAGCAGGGCATCGTGGAGCACGCGCGGCACCTGCTCGTAGGTCATCAGCAGGCGCCGCTGGAGCGCGAACGTTCCCGCCAGTTGGCCGTCGTCGGCGTAGATTTCGGTGACCACGTTGGGCTGATAATTCTCGAGGGCGCGGATTTCCGGGAGGTCGCTGGTGTACACGAATAGCAGGCCCACGGCGGAGCCCAGGGCGATCGAGCACAACAGGAGAAACGCGATCGCCACGCGATCAATGAGTTTCCAGCCGCGGAAACGCAGCGTGATGGGAGGGAGGCCCGGCATTGAAACTCCATTCTATCGCATCAGGGCTGGGGGAAAGTTTGTTTCAGGCAAGATGTTCGTAGTAGCGGGCGCCGGCGCAGGCGCGGCAGAGCGTGCGGCCGCTGACAAGAACTTCGCGCTTGAAATTGATGCCTTCACCGCACTGGGCGCATACCACGCGCGGTCCCTTAAAGCCGGGCATATCCTCCGCTGGAACTTCGACGCGGACGGATTGGCGCTCGAAAAGCTCGGCGTCGGGAAGGACACGGTAGGCCTGCTGCTGTCCCATCTCCTTTTCCATCTCCGGAAACATTTCGCGGGCGCGCTGCTTGGAAGATTCCTTCGCGGCGATGCGCACGGCGCGGCCGGTCTTCAGATCCACAAAGGTCGCGGCAACCTTGCCCCAATCGAGAAACTTCAAGGCGCGCTTGCCCAACCGGCATCCGGCCACGAGCGCCACGGCGTCGGTCACGCAGCGGTCGATTTCGACGTAGGTGACAATGCGCTTGCGTTCGGCAATAGGGTCCTCAATCCCGAGTTCGCGCAGCCCGAGCATGGCCAACCGCACGCCCAGCACCTGCCCCGCACAGAGATGCCCGTGCGCTTGCGCCGCCAAGTCCAGGTACTCTTCCAAAGTCTTCATGCGGTGTTCTTATGTGCCTTTCTAATCCCTGATTGCATCTTACGCTGCGATCCTCCGGTTGCAAACAGTGCATCCCCGGGATGACCGTTTTCTTATTTCACCGGGCTGCCTTCCAACGGCGCGCCCCAGGGGTGCGGGGCGCGCTTGGCGCGGAATGCCGCGAACGCTACACCTACAGCAAGAGTCAGCAGCAAGCCGTCGCGGATTAGGGTTTTCACCCCCAGGGCTTCCCCGGGACCAAAGCAGCCGCAATTGATTTCCAAACCTTTGGCGTAGGTGCGTACCATCACGGCGAAAAAGCCGGCGAGCAGCAGGCTGGAGAAACTCGCCACCCAGCGAACCTGCAAGCCGGTCACCAGGAGAAGGCCGAGAGCCAGCTCCACGAACGGCAGGGTGTGAGCGAGGGAATTGACGGCCCAGAAGGGCAGCAACTGGTAAGAGTCAATCTGCATGGCGAAAAGCGCCAGGGCGACACCCAGGGGCGGGCGAGGGCTCATGCCCGGCAGGGCCAGCTTGACGTACCCGGCGTACACGAAGATGGCGCCAAGCCCCAGCCGGCCCAGCAGGAGAAACGTGCGCCCGAAATTCAGCGGACTCGATTCGCGCATGACTACTGTTTCAGAAGCTGGTCGAAGAATTGCCGTAGCACCGGGTAGCTTACGCCGCCGCTGATGGGATAGGTTTGCCCTTTGCAGGTGATGATGATGGTCGGCGTCTGGGTCACCCGCAAGTTGTTTCCTTCCGCCATGTCCTTTTCGATCGCGGCATCGAGATCGTTGCCGTTCACGAACTTCCGCACTTTGGCCATTTCCGACGGGGTGAGCACACTGGAAAGCGCGCCCTCGAGGTTTCCGTCCTTATCCCAGGCATCCTGCTTGGCATACAGCGCTTCCTCGGCTTTGTCGAATTTTCCGATGCGCGCCGCCGCATTCGCGTAGCGCGCCGCCTGCCGGGAATACGCATGGATGTTCAGGGGAAAATCGCGGTGCACCAGATAGACCTTGCCGGAGCTCACATAGTTGTCAATCACCAGCCGGTACGTATCTTGATAAAAGGCACGGCACGAAGGGCACTGATAGTCGCTGAAAACTTCCATGGTGATAGGGGCCGTCTTGGAGCCGTACGCTTTCAGGGCGGCGAGATCCGGAGGTGTGGTTGCCTTGGTGCGGTGCGCCCTCACCTGTCCCGCCACATCCAGCGCCAGAAGCAGGCTCACAACTGCCGCGATCATTGTCAAAGTCGGGGGAACCCTCACGCTCTCCTCCAAAGTCATGTACGCAATTCCTACGGCGAAGACTGCGCCAACCGGATTGTACCGCGAGTCTCCATAAACCGCGCGATGCGTTTCCCGCGCGAGTTCCATTTTCCTCACGGAATGCGGGCCTTATTGTAGTTTGGATGCGCCCTCACTGGGAAGTGTGAACCAGACATTAGAACCCTGCAGACCCAAAGGGGAGCGCCCCTAATGGCTCTAGGGTCATGCAGTACCACACTGACTGTAAAAGACTTACGGATTCCTTGTCATATCTTGACAACAACACACTCAATGTGTATACTGTGGCCCGACTGATGAGGCTTATCGTTCCATGCAGGGCCTCGGCAGCTTCGCCGGGTTGCCCCGTGGCGATTCCAGGAGGATGTAGGCTATGAGCAAGATTATTGGAATTGATTTAGGGACAACCAACTCGGTTGTGGCCGTGATGCAGGGCGGCGAACCGGTGGTCATCCCCAACCAGGAAGGCGCACGCACGACGCCGTCGGTGGTAGGCATCACCAAGAGCGGCGAGCGGCTGGTCGGCCAGGTGGCCAAGCGCCAGGCGGTCACCAATCCGGAGAACACGATTTACTCCATCAAGCGTTTCATGGGCCGCCGCTACAACGAAGTCAGCGAAGAGATGAAGCGCGTGCCCTACAAAGTGGTGCGCGGGCCGCACGACGACGCACGCGTCGAGATCTTCGGGAAGGTGTACAGCCCGCCGGAAATCTCCGCGATGATTCTGCAGAAACTGAAGGCCGCCGCGGAAGATTTCCTTGGCGAGAAGGTGGCCAAGGCCGTGATTACCGTTCCGGCTTACTTCAACGACAGCCAGAGGCAAGCCACCAAGCAGGCCGGTGAGATTGCCGGGCTGGAAGTGGTGCGCATCATCAACGAGCCGACAGCGGCGGCGCTGGCGTACGGTCTGGACAAGAAAAAGGAC
Organism: Candidatus Acidiferrales bacterium; assembly: GCA_035631855.1. Classification (GTDB taxonomy): domain Bacteria; phylum Acidobacteriota; class Terriglobia; order Acidiferrales; family UBA7541; genus DASQHY01. The sequence continues at coordinate 10,672 of DASQHY010000153.1, read as the reverse complement.
GAGACCATCGCCGTGTATGACCTGGGCGGCGGAACTTTTGATATTTCGGCGCTAGAGGTCGGCGAAGGTGTGGTGGAAGTGAAGGCCACGAACGGCGACACGCACCTGGGCGGCGACGACATTGACCAGAAGATTGTGGAGTGGCTGATTGCCGAGCTGAAAAAAGACGAAGGGATCGACCTCGGCAAAGACCGCATGGCCCTGCAGCGCCTGAAGGAGGCTGCGGAAAAGGCCAAGATCGAGTTGTCGCAGGTGATGGAAACGCAGATCAACCTGCCGTTTATCACCGCGAACGAATCCGGTCCCAAGCACCTGTTGAAGGACCTGAGCCGCGCGAAGCTCGAGCAACTGATGGACGACCTGCTCCAGCGGACGGTTGGCCCGGTGAAGCAGGCGCTCGCGGATGCGAATCTCGAGCCCGTCAAGATTGACGAGGTCGTGCTGGTGGGCGGCTCAACGCGCATCCCGAAAGTGGTGCAAATCGTCAAGAACTATTTTGGCGGGAAAGAGCCGCACAAGGGCGTCAACCCCGACGAAGTGGTGGCGGTGGGCGCGGCGATTCAGGGCGGCGTGCTGGGCGGAGAAGTGAAGGACATTCTGCTGCTGGACGTTACGCCGCTATCGTTGGGCGTGGAGACGCTGGGCGGGGTGATGACGGTGCAGATCCCGCGCAACACCACGATCCCGACGCGCAAGGCCGTGGACTACTCGACCGCGGCAGACAATCAAAGCTCGGTGGAAATCAACGTCCTGCAAGGCGAGCGCAAATTCGCCAAGGACAACCGCTCGCTCGGCGTATTCAAACTGGATGGGATTCCGCCGGCACCGCGCGGCATCCCGCAAATCGAGGTGACGTTCGACATTGATGCCAACGGCATCCTGAACGTTTCGGCGAAGGATAAGGCCACCAACAAGGAACAGAAAATCACCATCAGCGCGTCCACCGGGTTAACTAAGGAAGAGGCCGAGAAGATGCGCACGGCGGCCGAATCCCATGCCGAAGAGGACAAGCAGAAACTGGAAGAGGTGGAAGCTCGCAACCACCTCGACAATCAGATCTATCAGGCGGAAAAGCTGCTGCGAGAAAACCGCGAGAAGGTCGGCGAGGCGGAGGCCAAGCCGGTGGAAGAAGCCATCGCCGGCGCCAAACAGGCGATGGGCGAGGGCGGCACCGAGCGAATGAAATCGGCCGCCGAAGCGCTCGAGCGGTCGCTGCACAAGGTTGCCGAGGTGTTATATCGCGCCGGCGCGCAAGCCGGCGCAGGCGGAGCGGCAGGCCCGAGCAGCGGCGCCGGGCCATCCACGGACGGCACAGGGCCAGCCTCCGGAACGGCCCACGATGCAGGCAAAGGGCAAGGCGACGTCATTGACGCCGAATACGTGGACGTCGACGAGCAAAAGCGGCCCAATTAACCGAGTCGAGTGGCAGAGGCACAGCACTTGTGCCGAGGGCAACCGGCCGATGTCACGCTGTTGCGGCGGCCGCTAGAAGGAGCTTCTCGTGAGCGTAGCTGAGGGAATCAAGCGGGTCGGGCCGCCGCAAGCCGTTCAAAAGCTGCGCGAGAACTTTTACGTGGTGCAGGTCCAGTTGAGCGAGCCTCCTTCGGCGGACTGGAAGCGGCTGTTCTACGACACGCAGCAGGCGCCGCCGCCCGACTTTCCGACGCGCGCCGTGGAGATGAGCGGCGTCACACTGCGCTTTCGCTCCGAGGGCAACTTGGTGCAGCCGCGCGTCGGCTGGATTGATAAATGGATCGAGCGCGCCAATCAGAAAGAAGCAGCGATGGGCGGGCGGTTGGGCGAAGAGCGCCAGCGGCGCCGCGAAGAGATGTCCCGTGAGCAACAGGAGTTGGCGGAACTGAACGCGCGCTGGACCAAGCTGTGAACGCATAAGGATTCGCGGGGCAGACGGCGCGGCGCAGCGTGCCGCCCGCAAACCACAAGCTGACGCAATTATGCCGACCGTTCCTAAGACCGACTACTACCAACTCCTGGGCGTGCCGCGCAAGGCCAGTGCCAAAGACATCCGCGCGTCGTACCGCAAGCTCGCGCGCAAATACCACCCCGACCTGAACCCCGGCGACAAGTCTTCGGAAGAAAAATTCAAGCAGGTTCAGGAAGCCTACGACGTTCTCTCCGACTCGAAAAAGCGGCAGATGTACGACCAGTTTGGCTTTTATGCGGAGAATTATCAGGGCGGGCCACCGCCGGGTGAAGGAAGCGGACCGGGAGGGATGCACTTCGATTTTGGCGGATTCGATTTTGGCGGCGCCGGAGGCACCAGCTTTCGCGACCTGTTCAGCCAGTTTTTCCGCGGAGGCCATGCGGCAGAAGGCCCGGAGCAGGAAGCCGGCAACGATCTCGAATACCAGATCCACATCACCTTTTGGGAGGCGGTGCGCGGCGCGGTCAAGAAGATCACCATCACGCGGCTGGATTCCTGCGCCAACTGCCAGGGCACGGGCGCGGCGGGCAGCGCCCAGGTCTGCCCGGGATGTGCCGGCAAGGGCACCGTCCAGCAGACCAGCGGGCGCATGCGCTTCAATATTTCCTGCCCGCGCTGCGGCGGAACGGGCCGGCTGCGCACCCCTTGCCGCGCCTGCGGCGGGGAGGGACGCGTGCAGCGCGCCGAAACGCTCGACGTGCGCATTCCCGCCGGAGTGCAGACCGGCTCGCGCGTGCGTGTGCCCGGCCGCGGCAATGCCGGGACACTGGGCGCGCCGCCGGGCGATCTCTACATTCTTCTGGACGTTGCGCCGCATCCATTTTTCGAGCGCAAAGGAAATGACCTGTACACGCAGGTTCCCATCACCATTTCGGAAGCAACGCTGGGTGCGAAAATCGAGGTCCCGACCATTGATGGGCGCGCGCAGGTGAGGATTCCGCCGGGAACCAGCAGCGGCAGGCGGCTGCGCCTGCGCGAAAAAGGGGTTCCCAGCGCGCGCAACGGCAAGCGCGGCGACCAGTATGTCGAATTGCAGGTGGTGGTGCCCAAACCCACCGACGAGCGCGTCCGCAACCTGCTGCACGAACTCGACAAAATCGCCCCGGAAGATCCGCGCAAGGATCTTTTTGCGCAGGCCAGCGCATGAAGACCGGGAAGGATTGACCGATGGCCGCACGAGGAAAAAAACGGGCCAAGGCCGGCTACATGATCAGCGCCGTCGCCGAGCTCTACAAACTGCATCCGCAGACGCTGCGGCTGTACGAGCGCGTGGGACTGCTGAAGCCTTCGCGCTCGCAAGGCAATACGCGGCTGTACACCGACCAGGACCTCGAACGCCTGGAAATCATCCTGAACCTGGCGCGCGACATGGGCGTCAATCTTGCCGGCGTCGACATCATTCTGAACATGCGCGAGAGAATGAGCGAGATGCAGAAGCAGATGGAGGAATTCATCGGCTTCGTGCAGACCGAGCTTTCGCAGGTTTTGAAGCAGCCGCGCGAGAAACCTTCGCGCCACGCCATCGTCCCCATCGCTCCATCGAGGAGCCGTCCGCGCGCCTGAGTCACGCGCGCGATCGGCGTTCGCGCTTATCCACAGTTCCGTCTTTCTCCACAGCTTGCCGCGCTTGCGCGCAGCTTCGCCTGCGCATATTCTCTCCCCATGGCTCAAGCCGAATGCCCGCAGTGCCGCGGCACGGGTTTCCGCCCGCATATCATGCGCCTCTACGGAGTCGAGGCTCGCGTAGCCGTTCCGTGCGATTGCGTCGAAGGGGAGCGGACGGCGCACGCGCTGGAACGCGCGTCCATCCCCAAGCGCTACGAGCACTGCGATTTTGAGAATTTCGACACGGGGCTGTACGAAAGTGAGCCCCAGGCCGCCGGCTGGAACCGGAGTCTCGAGCAGGCCAAGCTCGTCGTGGAAGCCTTCGCGCGCGATTATCCCGCAGGCAGCGATGCCGGCTTGCTGCTCATGGGGCCGTGCGGCGTGGGGAAGACCCAACTGGCGGTATCGGCGGTCAAGCAGCTCATCGCGCGCGGCCATCCATGCCTGTTCTATGACTACCGCGAGCTCTTGAAGGAAATTCAGGCGAGTTACAACCCGGAGAATCAGAGCACCGAAATGGGCATCCTACAGCCGGTGCTGGCCACCGAGATCCTGCTGCTGGATGATCTGGGCGCCAGCAAGCCCTCGACGTGGGCGTTGGAGACCGTCGGGCACATCCTCAACACCCGCTATAACGAAAAGCGCGTCACGCTGCTCACCACCAACTATCTCGACGCGCCCGTCTGGGACGGCGCCGAACCTGCGCGCATGCCTTCCGGCGAAAAAATCTCCGCCATTCGAGAGGATACGCTCGGCGAGCGCGTCGGCCAGCGCATTCGCTCCCGGCTCTATGAAATGTGCCGCACCGTGGAAGTCGTCGCGCCGGATTTCCGCCGCGAAGTTCGCCAAGCCGGGCGCGCCCGCGCGTAGACGCCCACAGTATTTTCTGAGTGATTTTCGCTCTAGTAAATATACGAGCATTTATGATACGCTGGCGCGCACCTTTCCTCAGAGAACCGTTTCGGAGGACCACATGATTCCAAATCTTCAAGAAGGTGCATTTCCCACAGAAGTCCAGAACACCACTCTTTCGCTCGATGTTCTCGGGCGATACATCTGCAACACCTATGCGGAAGCCGTGAACAACGGTGGGTCTCCTTTTGACGCCATCATCCTCGGCGCGGGTATGTACGGCGCCTATATCGCGGAAAAAATCTTTCGCCAGGGCAAGGGGAACTTGCGCGTGCTGCTGCTGGAAGCCGGGCCGTTTCTGGTGTCGGAGCACGTGCAGAACCTGAGCCGCATCGGGCTTAACGTTCCCGGACCCACCACCAGCGATCCAGGGGTCGCGCGCGAGCGCGTGTGGGGCCTGCCGTGGCGCAGCAACGTGGGCTTTCCGGGGCTGGCGTACTGTGTCGGTGGGCGCTCGCTCTATTGGGGAGGATGGTCTCCCCGGCTAACCGACGCCGATTTGCAGAATTGGCCAGCGCCGCTGCGCAGCTATCTGCGCGACAACTACAACCGCACCGAGAAAGAGACCGGCGTGGATCCACAGACCGACTTCATCAGCGGCCCGCTGAACGACGCGTTACAGACCGCAGCGCAGGCTGCGGCACAAAATGTGGCGACGATTGACGGCGTCGAACCCGCGCCGCTGGCCGTGCAAGGCGCGGCACCCGCGCCGGGCCTTTTTGCTTTCGATAAATACAGCAGCGCGCCCATCCTGATTGACGCGATCCGCGAGGCGGCAGGCGACCCCGATTCCACGCGGCGGCTGTTTCTGGTGCCCCGCGCGCACGTCATCAAGCTGCACGCCGCCGGCGGGATCATTCAGGCCATCGAACTCGACGCCAACGGGCAGCGCCACTTCTTGCCGGTTACGCGCGACTGCGCCGTGGTGCTGGCGCTGGGCACCATCGAATCCACCCGGCTGGTGCTGGAGTCCTTTCCCACGCCGCTCGTGGGCCGCAATTTCATGGCGCACGTGCGGAGCAACATCACGGTTCGCATCCCCCGCGCCGTCTTCGGCACCCTGCCGCAGGGGCTTAACCCGGCGGCGCTGCTGGTGCGCGGCTCCACTCCCGATGGCCGCTTCCATCTGCAAGTGACCGCTGTGGCGGCCGACACCCCGAACTCCGAGGCGACCATGTGGCGCATGGTGCCGGACCTCGACCTGCTCGAACAATTGCAAGCCTCCGAGCAGTTCGACAAGATTACCATCACCTTTCGCGGCATCGGCGAGATGACAGGGGACAAGAACGCCGTCAACACCAACCCGGCCACAAGCTGGATTGACCTGAGTCCCTTTGAGAGCGACGAATTCGGAATGCCGCGGGCCTGGGTGAACCTCACCACAACCTCCCGCGAACAGCGCTTGTGGGATGCCATGGACCTGGCCGCGCTGAACCTGGCTCAGGCGATCGCGCGCACCCCGGCAAACATCGAGTATTTCTACGACGGGGCATGGCACAACGCTGCGCCCGCTGCGGCCAAAGTGCGCGACGGCTTAGGAACGACGCACCACGAAGCAGGTACGTTATGGCTCGGCAACGACCCGAACTCGTCCGTCGTAAATCTGGACGGGCGCTTTCATTCCATCGAAAACGCTTATGCCGCCGGCCCCGCCGTATTTCCCGCTCTCGGCTCCGCCAACCCTTCGCTGACGGCATTCACGCTGGCCAGGCGGACCGCGGAAGCGATCGTCCAGAAAGCGATCCTCGTCCCGGCAGCCGGCCAGGTGTCCCTCCTCAACCCCACGCTCGACGGGTGGCAGATGGCGGGCTCCGGAGGCTTCCGAATCGTCGGCAGCAACACCGTCGAAAGCGAAGGCGGCATCGGCTTGCTCTGGTACACCAAGCAGCAATTCTCGGACTTCGTGCTTCGCGTGGATTGGAGGGCCAGCGGCCCGTTTGATAACTCCGGGGTATTCGTGCGCTTCCCCGCGCTGGGTAACGCCAATCCTGGGGAAGACTGGAAGCTGGCGGTGGACCAGGGTTACGAAATCCAGATTGACGACCGCGGTTTCGATCCGGTGACGAACACAACCGGAAGCCCAACGCACATGACCGGGGCCGTCTACACTCTGGCACCTGCCGTTAAATTGGCGTCACGTCCCATCGGCGAATGGAACACGTTCGAGATTTCTGCCGCGGGGGCGGGCATCGCCGTGCGCCTCAACAGCGAATTGGTTTGCGAATTCGCCGGCGATCCTGCGCGGCCGCTCCGCGGACACATCGGGTTGCAAAACCATCATCCCGGATCGCGCGTGCAATTCCGAAACCTTTTCGTGAAAGCCGTCGGCGCAGCGGCAGCCGCTGCCCGCGGGCGGCGTTGAACGGCGGAAAAACATTCCGAGGCGCCCGCCCGCCTTCCTTTAGTTCCTAGGGACGGGAGCCGCACCGGGCGGTTCATTGACAAGGGCCGAGCCGGACGCGTATCATTTTCACGTCGCAGCGTCAAAAGCGCCCGAAGCAAGCCCTTCCTTGCTCTAGCCCCGTGCCAGGGAACCCGCTAGGAGCACTCGTCGGCGAGGAGGGTAAGCATCTCCGGAGGCCCTAACCATGTTGTCCGACCACGATAACCCCACCACGCCCTCTTCGTTTGCAGCAGCCGCAGCGCCGGCCCAGGAAGTCGAGCCCGGCGCACCAGCGGAAATACCCAAATCGCCCGCTCCCATCGAGACCGCACAGGAAGCTTCGTCGGCTCCGCTTGCCGCAGAACCTGTTCCAGAACCTGCTCCGGAACCTGCTCCTGCGAAATCCGGCGCGGATGCTCCTGCGGACGCGAGCGCGGCAGCGGAGGCAGCCGCAGATGCGGAAGACTCCGGCGACTCCAAAGAGTCACAGGAGATGAGCGAGCTTATAGAGCAGCTTGCCGCAGAGTCGCCGCAACTTGCTCCGGAGGGAGAAATTGTCACGGGCAAAGTGGTGGCCTACACCGAGCTCGGTGTGGTCGTGGATCTGGGCACGAAATCGGAAGGTTTGATTCTTGCGGAAGAGTTTCTCGAGACCGACGTGGCGCGGCCCGAACCCGGCGCCTCCATCGAAGTGCAACTCACCGGCGAGCGCAAAGAGGGAATGGTCGTCCTCGCCTACCAGAGGGTGCTGCGGAAGCGCGTCTGGGAAAGAGTGGAGGCGGCATACAAAGCGCATGAGACGCTTACCGGCAAGATCGTGGACCGCATCAAGGGCGGCCTGGTCGTGGATATCGGCGTGCGCGCGTTTTTGCCCGGTTCGCAATACGACATTCGGCCGACGCCCAACCTCGAGAGCCTGTCCGGGCAGGAACTCCCGGTTCGCATCACCAAGCTGAACCGCAAGCGGGGCAACGTGGTGGTCAGCCGGCGCGCCATCCTGGAAGAAGAGCTGCAGGCCAAGCGCGTCGCGTTGATGGACTCGCTGTCCGAAGGCCAGGTGCTGATCGGCAAGGTGAAGAACATCACCGACTACGGCGTTTTCGTGGACCTCGGCGGCCTGGACGGTCTGCTGCACATCACCGATCTCTCTTGGGCGCGCATCAAGCACCCCAGCGAAGAAGTGGCCACCGGCGATGAAATGGAAGTGCAGGTTTTGAAATTCGACAAAGAGAAGATGCGCGTTTCGCTGGGGCGCAAGCAACTGCTGCCGGACCCCTGGGCTACGGTGCCGGAGCGCTATCCCGCAGGGACAAAGACCCGCGGCAAAGTTGTCGGGATTGCCGACTATGGCGCTTTTATCGAGCTGGAGACCGGAGTCGAGGGACTGGTGCACATTACCGAGATGTCCTGGTCGAAGCGCATGCAGCATCCTTCGAAGCTCGTGAAGAACGGAGACGAAGTGGATGTGGTGGTCCTGGACGTCAAGCCGGACCAGCGGCGCGTCTCTCTGGGCATCAAGCAGGCGCAGCCCGACCCGTGGCAGACGCTCGCGGAAAAATATCCTGTGGGAACCATCGTGAACGGCAAAGTCCGCAACCTCACCGAGTTCGGCGCATTTGTCGAAATCGAAGAGGGTTTCGACGGACTGATCCACGTCAGCGACATCAGTTGGACCGGGCGCGTGAAGAATCCCAGCGACCATTTCAAGAAGGGCGATGCGGTCACCGCCAAGGTCCTCAAAATTGACACCGCCAACCGGCGCGTGTCCCTGGGCGTCAAGCAGGTGAACGACATCTGGGCGAAGTTCTTCGAGGAGCACGGCGTTGGCACCCTGGTGCGCGGCAAAGTCTCGCGCATGGCCACTTTTGGCGCCTTCGTCGAACTGGCCGAGGGCATCGAAGGCCTCTGCCACATTTCGGAAATCGAAGACAAGCGGCACAAGAGCGATGGCGGCGAGAAATCGTCCGGCCGCGGCCCGGCCGCTGCAAAGGGAGGCGCTCACCTCGAAGCGGGTAAGGAGTACGATTTCAAGATCGTCAAAATCAACCGCGAGCAGCACAAGATCGGGTTGAGCTTTCGCGCAGCGGTCAGGCAGGCCGAGCGGCGCGATATGGATGAGTACCGTTCGTCGAAGTCATCCCCTACGGCGACGATCGGCGACGCCATCCTCTCGAAGCGCGAATCGCTGTAGGCGCATGTACCCGGCCGAAAGCGCGTGGCCGGGCGTTACCAAGGGAAGCGGGGCCCAGCCACCGGGGTTCGCAGATTTCGTTTTACCTTTGGACCATTTTAGTGATATGGAAGGGCCTCTCAGGGCCGGGTGACTATCCCCGTCAGCCCGTCCTGAGGCGTTCAGAATCTCGACAGCCTTGTTTCGTAGAGGCACTGGAGAGCGGGGGAACATGGCCAAAGATTCAACGGTGACCAAAGCGGACTTGGTGGAAGAAGTCTTGCGCGTGACCGAGTTGCCGCGCAAAGAGTCCGAGACCGTCGTGGAGACCATCTTCGACAGCATCATTCAGGCGCTCCAGGGCGGCGACAAAATCGAGATCCGCGGCTTCGGCAGTTTCCGGACGCGCAGCCGGCGCGGGCGTGTCGGCCGCAATCCCAAGACCGGCGAAAAAGTCGAAGTGCCTTCCAAAAAAATCCCCTTCTTCAAGCCCAGCAAGGAATTGAAGGACTTCGTCAACAACCAAGCGACCGCGCGCGCCGCCTCCGGGGCCTCCGACGGCTCGCCCGGCAACTCTCCTTCCAAGAGCTGACTGCATCCGGCATGGACTACCTCTGGACACCCTGGCGCTACCGCTACATGGCGGAGGCGGCAGGCAAGCAAACCGGCTGCATCTTCTGTTCGGCGCTCGAAAAAAAAGACGACGCCGAAACCCTCATCGTGTTCCGCGGAACAAAGAATTTCATCATCCTCAATCGTTACCCGTACACCTCGGGACACGTGATGATCGTTCCCTACGCGCACGTCGCGGACCTGAAAAGTTGCGACGCGGAAACACTCGCCGAAATGATGGTGCTGGCACGGCGCGTGGAGGCCGCCCTCACGGCCGCCTATAAACCCGATGGCTTTAATCTGGGGATGAACCTGGGCCGGGCCGCCGGCGCCGGCGTTACGGGCCACGTGCACCTGCATGCGCTGCCGCGCTGGGCGGGCGACGCCAACTTCATGTCTGTGGTCGGTGAAACACGCGTCGAACCCGAAGAGCTCCGCACGACGTACGAGAAGCTGCGCAAAGCCCTCTGAAAAACAGACCCAACGGATTTGTAGGGTATGAAGGGCAGGAATTCCTCGACTGCGTCCGCCTGAGGCGAACCTCGCTTGGAATAACAGCTAACGGTTTATTTTTTGAGGGCAGATTCGAGGAGCTTGGCCCAGTGGGAGAGATGATTGAGCGAGGTGGCGTGGGTGTGGTCAAGATGCAGCGGGGTGACGGCCACGGCGCCGTCGCGAACCGCGGCGTAGTCGGTGTTTTCCTCGATGTCGCGGTCCATTTGCTGCTCGTGGAGCCAGAAGTAGCGGCGGCCGCGCGGGTCGGTGCCCTCCTGCAATAGGTTGCGGGTAATCTTCCGGGACTGCCGGACAAACTGGACGCCGCCGCGCCAATCGAGCGGCACGTTGACGTTGAGCAGAACTTCCTTGGGCAGACCTTCCTTCAGGACAATTTCGGCGAGCGCGCGGGAAAAGGCTGCGGCGTCGTCATACTGAAAATCCTTGCCGCGGTGCACGACGGAGACGGCAAACGCAGGAATGTAGTGGATGACAGCCTCGCGCGCTGCTCCCACGGTACCGGAGTAATACACGTTTTCGCCCATGTTGG
>DASQHY010000152.1:0-36148 GCA_035631855.1 Candidatus Acidiferrales bacterium | reverse complement strand
GGCTGCGGCCATCAAGTTGTCGGTGCTGACCAAGAAGATGCCGCCGTGGTTTGCGGACCCGCGCTACGGTCATTTTTCGAACGAGCGCAAGCTGGCGCCGGAGCAGATCAAGACGCTGGTGTCGTGGGTGGACAACGGCGCTCCGGAAGGCGACCCGAAGGACGCTCCGGCCCCAAAGGAATTCGTGGACGGCTGGAACATCGGCAAACCGGACAAGGTCATCGAGATGCCCAACGAATTCCAAGTGCCCGCGGAGGGCGTGATCGACTACCAGTATGACGTGATCCCCGGCGATTTCAAGGAGGATACCTGGGTGACCGCGGCCGAGATTCGCCCGGGCAACCGCGCTGTTGTACATCATGTGATCGCGTATGTCCGGCCGCCCGGGTCCGTTTGGTTAAAGGACGCGAAACCCGGCGTGCCCATGGCGCTGCCGAAAATCACTGCGCCAGGGCAAGCCGGCGCTGGCGCGCGCCAGGGACAAGCAGGCGCCATCTTCGGGGCCGAGCACCTGATCGGCTTTGCTCCGGGCATGCAGCCGCTGATACTGGATGACTCCGCGAAACTTGTGAAGGCAGGGTCCGACATCGTTTTGCAGCTTCACTACACCACGAACGGCAAGCCGGCCACGGACAAGACCCGGATCGGGTTGGTGTTCGCAAAAACGCCACCCAAATACCGCAATGTCACGCTCCTGGCCCCCAACCGGAACTTCGTGATCCCGCCGAACGACGACAACTACGAGGTGAAGTCTCAGGTGGAACTCGAGGACACGGTCACGCTCGTAGATTTGGTTCCGCACATGCACTTCCGCGGGAAGGATTTTCTATATAAGGTCGTGTATCCCTCGGGAGAAACCGAGACGCTGCTGTCTGTGCCCAAGTACGACTTCAACTGGCAACTTGGATACATGCTGGCCAAACCGCTGGTCCTGCCCAAGGGCGCGCGGATCGAGTGCACCGCGCACTTTGACAACTCTCCGAATAATCCTTACAACCCGGACCCCACAAAGGAGGTCAGGTGGGGCGACCAGACCTGGGAAGAGATGATGATCGGGTGGTTCCAGGTGACCGTGGATCCCAAGGTGAAGACGGTGGGTCTGGTGAGGATTCTGCCGGGTTCAGCAAAGGCCAGTGTGAACACAACGCCGCAGCCGGCCACAAATCAATAGCCGAACTGCTGCCGCGGGAATCCTCATTAAGGGTTGATTCCCGCGGCACATTTTTTTTTGCAAAACGCAATTGGGGTTCGCAGGCAAGTTCGACGAGATCCGAAGTCACTTTCCGTCGATGGAAAACGCCAACAAAACATTCCCGGGCAATCCTCCCCACACTCCGTACCCGGACGCGACGTAGAGCATCCCCCCGGCGACCGTCGGACCCGGGCCATCCATGGCCCCACCCTTGCCGGTGATTCCGTTGACGCCACTAAACTGCTGAGCGGTGTCAAACTCCCAGATCACCTTTCCCTCGGCCGTTGAATACGCGCGCAAGTGGCCGTCCACTGCGCCGGAAAACACCACGCCCGGAATTACGGTGACCGCCGCTGACTGTGCAGGGCTGCACGAAGCGCGATCGCCGCAAGAAGCCGGGGGCGCCGCCCACACTTTTTCGCCAGTCGCCGCGTTCAGTGCGAAAAGCCCTCCACCCGCTTTGGGATCCACAACCATCCTGCCGATTCCCGACGAGCGATGTGCAATGTCGGAAACAGCGACATACATATTCTTGCCATCAAATGCCGATCCCCACTGAATGCCGCCCAGCCGCCCTCCTTTGCCGACGCGGGTTGCCCAGAGGATCTGGCCGTTGTTGTCGGGATCGAGTGCGTGCGCGACCCCCGATTTCTGGCTGATCAATAAGGCGCGCTTTCCGTTCGGCAGATTCACGAGGATCGGCGACGCGCCAATGTCAACATCCGGCCCGAGGTGTTCTCCGCAGCCCGCTCCTGCGCAAACAATGTTGAACACGTCATTCTCAGTGAGCTGCTTGGACCACAGCAGCGTGCCGCTATCCAGATCGAAGGCGAGGACCGCGTCGCTGGTCTTTGTGGCAGGCTCAGAGAAGTTGTCGCCCGTACCCGCATAAACAATTCTCTTCTTCGCGTCGATGGTAGGGGCGGACCAGATGCTGGCCCCGGACGGCCCCCAGTTCTGCACTCCCGCTGCAGTTTTGGTGGTGGGATGCGGCGCCTCCGAAACCGTGTAGGTCTTCCAGATCTGTTTGCCGGTCGCGGCGTCGAGTGCCACGAGCGCTCCGCGTGAAGAGCAGCACTCATACCTGTCGCCCAAGCCCACTTCTTCGCCGCCGGTCACTGGCACGAACACGCGCCCATCGAAATACTCCAGCGCGCCAACGATTTTTGCGCGCGGATGAGCGTCCACGCGTACCTTCCACAACAACTCCCCGCTAACAGCATCCACCGCGTAGGCGTTGGCGCGCGAATCACCGAAGTATGCGGCGTACCGCCTGGGATCCCCCGGAAGTGCGGCAATGCTGATGGCTGTTCGCGCCGGTGCATCGGTTTCGAACGTCCAGTATTGGCAGCCGGACTTTGCATCGAGCGAATAGACAGTCCGGTTGGCGCTGGGGACGAAGATGCGCCCGCCGACCATCGTCGGCTGTCCCCAGGAGAGCGGGGCATTGGGAAACGCAAAGGCCCACTTCAATTTCAGCCGCGGCACCTGATCGGCCGTCAGGCCGGCGTTGCTCGCCGGCTGGAAGCGCGTGTTGGCCAGATCGGCGCCCCAGCCGTTCCAGTCCGCGTCCGAAAAGGAAATCGCAGCCTTGGTGTCCGCACACTTAAACGCGCTGCCCGCCGCGCCCGCTTCGCCAACGCGCTTTCCGGTCAGGAACTCGGCGATGGTGCGTTTCTGAGCGGGTGTGAGTATTTCTCCTTGCTCTTTCATGCGGCCGGATTCCAGCGCGCGAACCACATTCTCCGGCGACATCATCCGCATCGCCGCGGGCGAGGGCGCGCGATTCGGACCGGAAACATCGTGGCACTTTGCGCAAAACACCTTGTAGAGAGTAGGGCCGTCGGGCTCTTGCGCCCGTGCTGGAGGCGGCGCACCCAGCACGCCCAACAATCCGAAAATCACAAGTCCAAACACCCAGCCTCGACCCATGCCCATCCTCCGGACCGCGTTGCTTTTCGAGCCGCAAAACATTTTCCAACACTTGTCCAAGCAATTCGGCAACACACTATATCAGTTTTCGGGCAGCCGACCGGACTCCACAGAGAAATCGCAGGCGCTCTGCCCTTCGCAAGAGAAGACGCTCCGCGCCTGCCCTTGTAAAACAGGGGGAAACTACTATGATGTGGCTGTGAGCGCAATCTTCGACAACCGTTCGTGGGAAACGAAGCGATTCTTCGGTTAAGGTCATCGTGCGACGCCTCCTTGTTGTCCTCGCTGTTCTGATCTCGGCATCTTTGCTGATGGCCCATACGCTGATCACTACGAAGATTACCTGGTCGCGGGAAGTGTCGCGCATCGTGTATAAACGCTGCGCCTCATGTCACCACGAGGGCGGATCGTCGTTCGCGCTGGTGACCTATGACCAGACGCGGCCGTGGGCCGAGGCCATCAAGGAGCAGGTTCTTTCGCGCCGCATGCCTCCCTGGAACGCCGTGAAGGGTTTCGGTGATTTCAAGAATGATCGCGGGCTGACTCAGGAAGAGATAGACATCATGGCGAGTTGGGTGGCGGGCGGCGCGCCCGAAGGAAACCCCGCCTACCTGCCTGCCCTGCCGGACTTCCGTTCAGAAGGAGCTGAGAACCGCGACCCCGGGAGCGAGCTTACTTTTTCGGGGACGCTGCTGCTCAAGCATCCTCTTGAGGTCATCGGGATTGAGCCAAGACAAGTGCCGCTTGCCGGGGTTCTCCAAGTGATTGCCCAACGGCCCGATGGCTCGGTCGAACCGCTAATTTGGATTGAGAATTTCAACCCGCATTACAAAGGAGCGTACTACTTCAGGAATATCCTGCCCCTTCCCGCTGGGACGAAAATTGAGATGTCTCCGCCGACCGGAAGCGCCGCGCTCATGGTCAAGGATTCGCCAGAGGGCGTTACCAAGTAGCCCAATTCTTTGCAATTATTTCAATTCCGAAACAGGGACATCGAAGACTGCGGTGTTGACCACGCCCTTGCGCTGGAACTGCACCCAGATCCGGTACGCTCGCGGCCGCGGAAAAATCATGTTGAATTGCATTTTCGGGCCGCCATCGGCAATGAACGGGTGGGTGTGAATCATGTCCACCAGGTCATCGCTGACGGCCAGCATGTGAGACCACGCGCCGAGGTATGGCTCGAGGCCGTCGGCCGGGTTCAGGGAAAAGAACAGCAGGGTCTTCATTTCCGCGATGGGCTGCGGCGGGTCCATGGTCAAAGAAACCTGCATGTTGCCCGACTGCTTTGGCGTCAGATCGGGTTTGAGTTCGGCGCCCGGCGTAATCGGGCCGCCGGGAACGACGACCGTCTTGACGGCAAGTTGTGGCGTTCCCCCCTGCGGGTAAAAATCGTTCAGGAGCCGGTACATTCCCGGCTTCGGGAGAACCACGTTGATTCGGAACGCGCCATCGTTCCCCCGTTCGGGATGGTCGTGCGAGAAGTAACGCAAATCCTGGCTGACGATGAACAGGTGGTACAGCTTTTCATGCACAACTTGGAAATCGGTGACCCGCTGCCCCGTTTTCGGGTCCATCGGTGTAAACGTGAGCTGCAATTCTTTGCCCGCCATCTGGCCCGGCGGATTCAGTTTGAGCGTGAGCGGGTATTCCACTGGGTCGGGGAGATTCGCCACCAGCGCCATCCCGCAGCGCGGACAATGGCCCGGCTGCGGAGAGCGCACATCGGGATGCATCGGGCAAAAGAACTCGACAGGCGCTTCAGCCTGAGTTGGGGCGGCAGGTGGCGAGGGCGTTTGCGCGAACGCACAACGGGCAACAAGCAGTACGGCGAAGAGGGTCTTTCTTGCAACAGATTTCATGCTAGGCAGCAGAATAACAGAAGACGCAGGTTGGATTCAGCAGTGCAATGAGAGGCAACCGGGAAATCGCGCGGTCGAGTTCTTTGTCGCAGATTTCGCTGCGCCTAATCGATGCCTTCCCGGCCTTCCACCAGTTCGATGCGAATGTGGTCCGGCCCTTCGATAAAGGCGAACTTGAGCCTGCCTCCTGCGACCGACCGAGGCTCGTCGGTGACTTTGACGCCGTCCTTCTTCAAACGCTCCAGCGTCTGTTCGAGGTTGTCCACGGCGAACCCGATGTGGTCCGTCACGTGGCCTTTGGTGGACTCGAAGTCAGTTCGGTCCTTCCACAGGTCCGGCCACTCTTTTTTGGCATACTCCATGGGGAAAATGATGAAGTTGACGTTGTCCATCATCAGCGACATCGCCGGGCCGATCTGGTAACCCTTGTAGAAGCGCGGCTCGCGTGAAGGCGGGCCGCTGCCCCGGCGGATCAGTCCAAACTCTTTGATGTACCATTCGCCGGCCGCGATGGGGTCCTTGCTCAAAAGGTGGATGTGCCCGAAATGATGATGATTGGCGGTATTCAACTCGATCAATTGGTGGTCCGGTCCGTCCACGTAGGCGAAGAAGAAGACCCCCTGAGCATTGCCTCCCCCGATGTCGCTGATATCGGTGATGGGCGTGGCAAACTTTGTGCCGCTGTCGAGTTGCTTCTGGTAAGTCTCCTTCATGTTTTCCGCGCCCCAGCCGATGTGCCAGACCGCAGAGGTGATTTCCGCTTTCGGTGGCTGGTCCGCCTTCGTAAACAGCAGCCAGGATTTCTGCGCCCACACGGCATCCATGAGTCCCGCGAACTTGGCCTTCTCGCAGTCGAATTTCGAGGTGTAGAACGCCATCGCAGCTGCAGGATCGGCGGAGTTCAGATGAACGTGGTGGAAGTGCGCGAGCGGTGCCTGCGGCGCTTCCTGGGCGCGCCAGACTCCTCCCGCGCCAAAAACCAGGACAGCAACGGGTACGAGGGTTCTCTTCAGCATGGCGCCAGATTATATCCGCTTGCGCCGCACTCCACCGCTGATTTTTTGATAGGATAAGCAGCCGGTATGGAACAACCCATCTGGAATTTCGAGCAAGAACCCTTCGTGGACGAAGCCCCCGACGAGACCAGCATCAACTTGCGCGCCTACTTCGACCGCATGCCGGACGAGAAGATGCGCCGGTATTCCCCACAGTGGACCGACGAACAGGTGATTGCCTGGTGTGGAGACTTCAAGGACGACGGGACGCTCATGATTGCCTGCTGCGAGCGCGACGTCGACGTGGCAGAGTTCCGGCGCGTGCTGGAACAAGCCATGGCCTATCGCGACCGCGTCCGGCGCACGCTGATGGGAAGAGCGTAGTTAGTAGTCGCAGGTAGGGCTGCCCGGCTTTGTCGCTTTCGCGCCCTTGCCGGCGCTGGCTGCCTCATCGCAATCCACACAAATGGCGTGTTTCAACGCCGGATCGCCATGAATCTTGTGGCAATCCAGGCAGGTGGTGGTCGAGCCGCGTTCGAGGGCGCTGCGGACCTCGTAGTACACGTGGCGGTCCGCGTGGTTGAGGGAAGCATCGTCGGCACGTTTGAGGTCCACCTGGAAGTCTTCGAAGAGATCGTCGCCGGCGACGAAGTTGTTGGGGTACGGCAGACCGGTGGACAGCGAGCGTCCGCCGCGCAAATGGCACTGCCCGCAGATCGAGGCAATCTCGCGGGGCTGCCGCGCGCGCTTGGGTGACAGCCAAACCTCCGAAGGATTTGAGGTGTGGCTGAGTCGGACGTCCCCGTGGCAGGCGTAGCAATCCAGAGCATAGCTGGAGAACGCGTGCGTCGTTGGGTCGACCCCGCTGGTGTGGCAACCGGCGCAGCGGGTCGCAAAGGTGTCGTTCTGCCGGGTCTTCCCGTCGGCTCCGAGAATGGCAAACGTGCCGTAGCCGGTCAGCTTGAGTGCGCGAATGTGCTGCATGCTGCCGAGCAGGTGCGTCGCGCCGGCAGGCGGCTGAGTAACATCGTGGAGGAGGCCGGCGGGCTCGCTCACGAGGCGTATGGTCCAGGCGTGCGAGTCTTTGTCCCAGGTCGCCCCGATGAGCCGATGGCAAAACAGGCACTGATCGCCGGTCATCAATTCGGGTAGGGGTTTCCCCACATGGTCGCGCCGCGTCCGGCTCTGCGCATCTTGCTTCTGTAGAATCGAGTGCTTCCGGTGCTCGCTGCGTTCCGCTTCTTGTCCGACGCGGCCCTGCAAGACAACCACGCAAGCCAGCGCCGGCAGGGCCAGCGCCAGGCCTGTTCTAATCATCCGCGCGAACCCAGCCGTAGGCCGCGTTTTCGCGCAAGAGGCCCGATAGAGGATACGCCTGCCGGGCCTGCGCGATAATGTCGGGACTCAGCGGATTGCGCTTTTCCTTGACGTCCACGCCGTAGATGCCTGCGGCATTGAGGCCGAATATCTTGGCCTTGTCTTCCTTGGTGATCTTGGAATAGCCGAACTTCTCGCAGAATTCGTCGGTAATCTGAAAGCGCTTGAACGCGTCGATGGCCCATTGCGGCGAACCCCACCACAGGCAGTCGGTTCCCCAGATCACGTGGTCGGCGCCATAGATCTTGATGTTTTTGCCCATGCCATGCATGCACTGGAGCGGGTCGGCGATGGCCAGGACGTTGAAGAAGCTCCCCACCTCCGGATACACATTGTTCATCTTGGGGTTGCGCTTCTTGATGTCCATCAGGATGTTGTGCCAGGCAAAATCGCCGGTGGTCGGGTCTTTCGAAGCGGCATACTCCGGCTCGTTGGGGCCGTGCTGGATCGCGGAGTGATAGATGATGAACGTCAGGTCGGGATTGTTGAGCGCGGCCTTCTCGACGTCTTTGGGGTTGGCGAGGTGGCCGAGAAGCCGGGACTGGTACGAGTAACCCTTGTGGACGGAAAAAATCTTCAGTCCGCGCTTGCGGGATTCCTGATAGAACCAGGCTGCGTCGTCGTCATCGAGCTGAAATCCGTGGCCGGAGCGGCCCGGGTCGGCGTGGCAATACCACTTCCAGGAGTTTATTTTGTACTGATTGAGCTCGCGCTCCATCTGCGCGATGGTCCGCTCTTTGTCAATGGCATTCTTGGCTTTGTCCCAGTAATGATTGGGAGCAAGGTTGCCCTGGCTCAGGGCACGGCGGGAGTTGGCGAATTTGTTGATCTTGTCGCGCGACTGCGCCATCAGCCAGCTCGGCAGGATGCCCCCGGCGCGCGCGGCTCCCTCCAGGGGCTTGCCGGCGTCGTCCTGATTCTTTTCCGGCGGACCCGGCACGCCGGAAATCACAATCATCTCCGTCTCCGAGTCGAAGAAAATCTCCTTCAGGAACTGGCTGAAGCTGTAGGACTCCACATCATCTTTCAGATTGAAGCCCATGTTCTTGACAAACTCGTTGGTGCGGAAATTGAGCGCGATCCCATTCGTGAAGTGGGTCTGCACATCTAGTATGAAGTATTCGCCCTTGGGCAGTTTTTCCTGGTAGGCAGCGGGGTCCAGGGTCTCGGCTTCCGTTACGTCCCAGACCTTGCCCCACACTTTGTTTGAAGCGAGAAAGCACGTGGCCATACCCATGGCGCTGGCCATGAAGTGGCGGCGGTCCATGCCGAGCTTCTTGGACTTCTCTTCCGCCATCTGGCCGATCCAGAATTCCACCTCTTTTTGTTTCTGGCTCTGCGGGCGCGGGATGAACTCCTCGTTGGAAAGCACCTGCGTGGGCATCGGTGAATCCACGCCTTTCTTCCGATCGCGCTGAAATTTGCGTATCCACATGACGTCCTCCCCTTCTAGGGGCAACAGTGTATACCTAATTCGGACGGATTCAAGCGGAGCCTTCCGAGGTAAGCGCCTTGCCGCGCGAGAATCCGCTGCCGGCCGAATTCCCCGCGTCCGGCAAGTTCTGCTTGCCGGAGCCACCGGCTCTCATGTTAGAGTAGCACCCTCAATTTGTGGTGTGCGAGGCCCCGCGCCCGGCAGCCACTCGATGGGAACATCGCAGTGAGCTGCGCGCGCCAGGATCGCTCGAATGGATTCTCCCATCGTCGATATCGCCGGCAGCCAGAGGCGGCGGAGCTCCGCGCTGCGGGAACGCCCTTCTCGGACAAAGGAGACTCCCAGCGGCGAGACCCCCGGTCTTCGCGAACGCAAGAAGATCAAGCTGCGCAAGCAGATCATTGATACTTCCATCCGGCTTTTCCGCAAGCAAGGCTATGAGAACACTCGCGTTGAGGATATCGTCCGAATCCTCGAAATCAGCCAGACCACATTCTTCCGCTATTTCCCGAGTAAGGATGCCGTGCTGCTGGAAGTAGGCCGCCGCGGCTTTTCTTGCATCACCGAACATCTCCGATCCGAACTTTCCAGCGACGCCACTACCGTGGAGCGTCTGCGCCGCCTCTATCAGGCGATGGCTCGCGAGGCAGAGGCCGACCAGCCACTCTGGCGAGCCGTGGTGCTTTCCGGTGCGATGGATGCGGCCCGTTCCCCCGAAATGCGGCAGCGAAAGGAAGCATCCATCAGCCTGCTTCAAGAAATTCTCGCCGAGGGTCAGAGGCGGGGGGAGATCGGCCGCGGTTTTTCGAGCGAGCATTTGGCGGAATTCATGGATGGGCTCTACCAGACCCTGGTGCGTCAATGGGCGGTGGATCTCACGGGGCCGCATAAGCTGGGTGAGCGCGTAGGCAGCTTTGTGGAGCTTTTCCTCCGCGCACTGCGGCCGTAACGAGCGTGGCTGGTGTGCGCGCTTCCGTAATGGTTTCGGCGGCTTCCCAAGCTAAGAGTCGTGCCGGAGGAAGGTCCATACTTTCCGCTTGACGTTAGAAACAAAAATGTGGTAGGAGCTACCACAATTTGGGGGTGGGACCCCTAATTCGGACCTTTCCAAGAGAGATCGGCGCACTTCGACACTGTTGCTGGAACGATTTCCAATGAACGCAGATTTAGCCAAGTTTGAGCGCACATCAAAAGGAGGGTGGGAAATGAAATCGTTAAGGATCAATCTTTCGATCATATTGCTTCTCGTCTTGGCGGTTTCTCCGGCGCTGTTTGCCCAGGTGGACTATTCGACGGCAACCCTCCGGGGCACCGTGCTCGACCCGCAAGACAAAGCAATCGCGGGAGCGACCGTGACCGTGACCAATTCAGGCACCGGGGTCAGCAAGAGTGCCAAGACCGGCACGGATGGTGCTTATCAGTTTTCGGCGCTGCCACCGGGGACCTACAAGGTCCAGGTCGAGGCGCAAGGATTCGAAAAAACAATTCACAGTAACTTGTCGTTGTCCGTCGGGCAGGTGTCCATCAACGATGTCCATCTGAAGGTGGGCACTCTGAGCGACGTCGTTGAAGTCGAAGCGACCCCGGCTCTCATCGCCACCGAGCAGACCCAACAGGCCAACACCATCAACGAAAACCAAGTTGGCACTCTCCCCAACCTCGGCCGCGACATTACCAATGCGGTTTACACGCTGCCGG
The DNA here is from genome assembly GCA_035631855.1 of Candidatus Acidiferrales bacterium. Taxonomy (GTDB): domain Bacteria; phylum Acidobacteriota; class Terriglobia; order Acidiferrales; family UBA7541; genus DASQHY01. The sequence goes on along the minus strand of DASQHY010000152.1, from coordinate 25,657 downwards.
GAGTCAGTAACGCCGACGCGCCGCGCAGCCAGCAGCCGGGTTTCACGGGATTCTTCACCACGGGGTTTTCCATCGGCGGAAGCAACGGGCGGAACAACCTCTCCACCATCGACGGCGGCGAGAATGAATACGGCACGGGGCAATACCGCGTCACCACAATTCCTCTGGATGCCGTCCAGGAATTTCAAGTCAACCGCAACGCTTTTACTGCGGAATTCGGTTTTACGGATGGCAGCGCCATCAACATTGTCACCAAGAGCGGCGGCAACAAGTATCATGGAAACGCCTACGGTTATTTCCGTGACCACAGCACCGAGGCAACCAACTTCTTTAACGGACTCGAGGGTCTGCCCAAGGCCTTCGACCAGAGTGTCTATACCGGGGGCACCATCGGCGGCCCGCTCAAGAAAGACAAGCTGTTCTACTTCTTGGCCTACGAGTATCGGAGGCTCGATTCTCCGGACTATACCAATGCCGGCGTCAGCCCAAGCACGACGCAACTGCCCACGCTACTGGGGCTCAACAATCCGAACTTAGGGAACAGTAATCCTGCTTTCGGAACTTGCGCGAATCAGTTTGCCACGGGCATTGTCGACCAGGTATGTTATCTGAATGGGTTAAAGAGTTCAGGAGATCCATTCCTGGTCGGCTTCGCCAACGGGATCACGCCGGGGTTGTCCCCGCTGAACAGTCCTGCGCTGAAGACCATCCTCACGCGCGACGGCGGCATTTTCAATAACCCCACCAGGGACCACAACACGATTCTCAAGTTCGATGCTCAGCCCAACCCCAACAATTCCGTGAGCCTGCGTTTGGGATACTCGCACAACGATAATCATGGAGGCAATCCGGACGCCAGCGGCCTGTTCACGAGGGATTTCAGCATCCTGGGGAACTGGACCCGCACCATCGGGCCGACATTGGTCAATCAGGTTCTCCTCCAGGCTGTCCCTCGAAATCGCGCCAACAACCTGCCCAACCCATTTACCGGAGTGAACTTCAGCCTCGGCAACCTCAATGTTGGCGGGCTGGGCGGCACCTCCACTTTTGGAAGTCCTTCGCTGGTTCCTTATATCGCCCACCAGACGCGCTATCAGTTTGAAGACGACATCACTTGGACCAAGGGGGTGCACACCTTCAAGTTCGGCGCTTCCTACCGGCCGGCGAATTACCATGTGGAAGACGACCTGTGGTTCAACAACCAGTTTGATTTCAGGGATGGGGCGATTCCGCTCATAGGGCTGGCTGGCCCGGCGTGCGCGCCGACGGCAGGGGATCCAATCGGACCCTGTCCTACCAACCATCTCGCCTTTTACAACGCCACTCACGGATTTCCTCAGACCGGTCCCACTAGCACGAACCTCAGTGCGCCCCAGTCCTTCGTCTTTGGGATACCTGTGGACGTGCTGGCGGGAAATTTCCCAACCACGGTTGGACCCAGTAATCCCAAATGGCAGGGCTGGGGCCACTATTTCGGCAGCTACATCCAGGACGCCTGGAAGCTGAACCGAAAGCTGACCATGAACTACGGAGTGCGTCTTGACACTGACAAAGAGCCTGCCCCGCTCGGTACCAACTTCTATGCTTCTCCCCGTCTGGGATTGGCTTGGGATCCTGCCGGGGACCATAAGACCGTCATCCGCGCTGGCGCGGGTATCTATACGGCGCCAATTGACGTCTTGATCCCCTCTTATGGCTCTCTCTTGGATGGGAGCGGTAGATACATTAATGAAGTACTGTTCGCGCTACCGTCAAAGCCCGGAATAATTGCACTATGGCAGAATGGCGTAGTATGCGCGCAGCAGCCCACTTGCACGATGGGCAAGTTGCCCTTCGGGCGTCTGACTCCTGCTGACTTCGCGGCAGTTGGGCTCATTACGACGTCACTCGGCGCTACAGTCGGCTACAGCGTCGCTCCGAACTATAAGAACCCCTATACCGTTCAGGGTAGCCTGAGTATTGACCGGGAACTGGTTAAGAACTTGTCTTTTGAGGTCGGGTACAACATGTACCATGGCGTTCACCTGCAGATGCCTCTGGAAACCGCATACGCACAGATTCCTGTCGGCTCGCCGTTGTGTCCAACCCCTGCCTGTACGGATATAACCGGCGGACCACTCTACCATTCGACAACCGGCCAGCTCCAACACACCACCTACGAGTCCATCGGCAGCTCCATCTACCACGGGCTGACCACCTCTCTCACCAAGCGCTATAGCAGGGGCATGCAGTTCCAGGTCAACTACACCTGGAGCAAGACCATAGACAATGTCATTGATTTTGCCAGCTTCCAGAACTGGTTCCGGCCGAGCCGCCTGGACTTGTTCCGCGCTGTCTCCGTCTTTGACATCCCGCACAACTTCGTGGTCAATGCGGTCTACACAACGCCTTTCAAGTCGAACCAGGGGAATATCCTGGCGAGGGCGCTTGCGGATATCTCCCTGGCTCCCATTGTGTATTACCGCAGCGGGCTTCCCTTCTCCATCAGAACTCCCAGCCTGGCAAACGGCGTCGCGCTGGACAACAACTTCGCCATGCCGTTCGGCGCTTCGCGTGACTCCAACCGCGGCGCAAACTACGCCGCAGCGGACCTCCGGATTCAGAAAGGCTTCTTCCTCAACAGGGACCGCGGTGTCAAGGTGGAACTGATCGCCGAAGGAACGAACATCTCCAACCACGTCAACTTCAACAAGGTCGCCGATCTGTTTGATGTCGGCGGGTTCTCCAACGCCGTCAAGTTGGCCAATGGCCAGACGCTCAACTTGTTCACCGGACCGTACAAGGGCTTGCAGGGTGTAAGGCCCACGAGCCGGGCGGCCGTGCAAACTCCGCTTTCCTTCCAATCGGCGGATTTGCCGCGCCGGGTCCAGTTCGGCTTGAGGCTGGCGTTTTAGCTCATCGCCATTAAGGAACCACCGGGTGCGACGAGCGCCCGGTGGCTTCCTTTCTTTTCTTTGGGATCTTGAAGGCCGTTTCTCTTGCGTTTGATTACCACGGTTTTTCCAAACCACATTGTCGCTCGAATACCAGCACAGGAGGATTGCTCCGTGGACACCACAAAATCCAACTTGGCTCGCCAGGATGGCCGCCCCAACCTCTTTGGCCGTCGCACTTTTCTCAAGCGCTCGTCACTGCTGGCCGCCGCGGCGAGTGCCGGCGCGCTCGCGCCCGCGAAATCGCTCTTCGGCCAAACCGGCCAAACAGCTGCGAGCAGCTTCTTTGTGGTTGCCGAAACCACATCCGGCAAAGTGCAAGGCATGAATCTTGGCGGGATCCGCACTTTCAAGGGCATTCCTTATGGCGCTTCTACGGGGGGCAAGAATCGCTTCCTGCCGCCCAAGAAGCCCGCATCGTGGACCGGCGTGCGCGACGCCTTTGAATTCGGCCAGATTTCGCCTCAGATCATGGCGGACACGCGCAGCGAGTACGTGCAACTGATTGATTGGGATTTGCAGTCGGGCGGCATGGGAGAAGATTGTCTGGTGCTGAACGTCTGGACCCCTGCGCTCAAGGACGGCGGCAAGCGTCCGGTGATGGTCTCCTTCCACGGCGGCGGATTCTCAGTTGGGTCGGGCGGCGAGCCCGGCTACGATGGCGAGCCGCTGGCGCGTTTCGGCAATGTCGTCGTGGTCAATGTGAACCACCGCCTTGCCTCCTTTGGTTTTCTTCACCTCGCAGATTTGGGCGCCCCTCCGGAATTCGCGCAGGCGGGCGTTGCCGGGATGATGGACCTGGTGGCTTCCCTGCAGTGGGTGCGCGACAACATCGAAAACTTCGGCGGCGATCCCAACAACGTGATGATCTTTGGTCAATCCGGCGGCGGCGCCAAGACGAGCGTGACCATGGCCATGCCCTCTGCCAAAGGACTCTTCCACCGCGCCGGCGTTCAGAGTGGTTCTCTGCTCAAGCTCACGACCCGCGAAAAAGCCACAGAGGCCGCGGAGAAGCTGCTCAAAAAGCTCGAAATCGACAAAACAAAAATCGCCGACATCCAGAAACTTTCCTGGGAACAGATTCTCGATGCTCAGTCGGCCGTCAGCGGGCCTCCTCCTGCGAGCCCTTACTCGCCGGTGCTGGACGGCACGGTCATCCCGCAGAATCCGTTTGAACCTGCGGCCCCCGCGATCTCGGCGGACGTGCCAATGATCATCAGCACCACGCTTGACGAGGCTGCGCTCGCGCTGACGAACTTTGATCTGGACGAAGACGGCTTGAAGAAAGTGGTGCAGCGACTGGCGGGTGACAAAGCCGAGCGCGTGCTCACGTTGTACCGCAAAACCTATCCCACCACGTCGCCTTATCTAATCCAGGCGCGCATCATCACCGACCGAGGCTTCCGCGCCAATGCCTACAAGCAGGCGGAGCGCAAGGCGGCCGCGGGCAAGGCACCGGCCTACTTCTATCTGTTCACTTGGCCGTCCCCGGGCTTTGCCGGGAAATTCGGCGCCGTGCATGGCACCGACGTTGGGCTGGTGTTCCATTCCTCTCGTGGGACCATCTGTGGAGGGGCGCCGGAAGCAAGAGTCCTCGCCGACAAAATGGCAGCTATGTGGGTTGCCTTTGCCAAGTCCGGCGACCCGAACACTTCGGCCATTCCGCGCTGGCCGGCGTACGACGCTCAGACGCGCGCCACGATGATTTTCGATAAAGACACTCGCGTCGAAAACGATCCTCGCCGCGAATTCCGCTTGCTCTGGGAAGAGTTGGGTGGTCCTGGCGGGCCAATGGGCTAAGCAGCGGCTCAGCCCGCTCGTCCCGCTCTGCGGTCAAAAGTTCAGCGGTTGCCCGAGGCCGTGGCCGAGCCAATCGCCTCGCCGTTGACCACCAGCTCAACGCGGCGGTTTCTCTGCCGTCCTTCGGGCGTGTCGTTCGTGGCCACGGGCTGCGTCTTTCCAAACCCGCGCGAGGTAACCGCAGCCGATGGTACGCCTTGATCAACAAGGAAATCCCGGACGGATCCGGCGCGGCGTTCGGAGAGCTGCTGGTTGAATTCATCGCTTCCCACGCTGTCGGTGTGACCCTCCACTTGCAGGTTCAACCCCGGATGCGCGAGCACGATGCCGGAAATTTTCGCCAGCTTTTCCCGCGCGCCGGGGCGCAGCGTGTAGCTGCCCGTGTCAAACAGCACGTCGGACATGTTCACAATCAGCCCGCGGGCGGAATCGCGCGTTTGCAAGATGGAGTTCAGCTGGTTCAGCAGTTGCGCGCGAAGCTCTGCTTTTTCGGATTCGGCCCGGGCTGCGGCCTGGCGCGCCTTCTCCGCTTCAGCTTCTGCGGCTTGCCGTTGTGCGAGCGCTTCGGCCTTTTCTTGGGCGGCTTCTTCGGCGGCCAGACGCGATTTTTCCGCATCCGCTTGCGCTGCCTTCTGCTGAGCTAGAGCCGCAGCTGTGGCTTGGTCCGCTTCCTGTTTCTGCCGGCCGGCATCCTGAGCGGCCTTCTCGGCCTCCTGCTTCATCCGCTCCGCGTCGGCCTTGGCGTTTTCCGCTTGGAGGCGTGCCTGCTCGGCTTCCTGACGCCGCTGCGCTTCGGCAAGCGCGTCCGCGCGCGCCTTGGCCTCGCGTTCCTCCGCAGCTCTCTTATCTGCGGCGGCCTTGGCATTGGCATCCTCTTCGGCCTTCTGTCTTACCGCCATGACCCGCGCTTCTTCGGCGGTTTCCACCACCTCGCGTGCCGCTGCTTCCACCGTCTTTCTGTCCCGGCCCCCGCGGTAAGCATCCTCGGCGGCCTTCAGTTGCTGTTCGGCTTTGGCCACCGTCGAAGCGGCGTATTTATCGGCTTGCGCGATGTGCGCGATGCGCACCGCGTTGCGCGCTTCAAAGAGCTCCGTCGGCGTTCTGCGGTCGATGCCGAAAATGGCGTTTTCAATTTTCGTGTTCGAGGAGGAATACGTGCCTCGCGCGAGCAATTCGAACTTGGCGTCAATATTCTCCACCCGGCCCTGCGTCTGCGGGCCAAGCACGTTTTCCAGAACCACGGTGTTGCCGGGCTGCGTGACCGCAAAATAAGGCTCCGCGGTGACAATCAAGCCGAACGTCTGCAAGTCCGTTATGGCCTTGACGCGGCCCGCCCCGTTTTTTATCGCGACTTCGCCCAGGTTTACCGCGCGTCCCTGCGGAGAAACCGCCCAGAACACGTAGGTCAGGTACTCCAGGCCGAACTTCGTGGCTTCTTCCAGGTTCTCGAACCTGGCGTCAATCTCCATGCGGTTGCTTTTGCTGTCCACCTTGGCCTCGCCCGAGGCCTGCTGCATCAGCTCTGTCCCTTGCAGGGTGACCCTGGTGGACCCGCCGGCGCGGCGATAGTTCACCGCCTTGGTGGTGCGGGACACGCTGCTGGAGGAACTCTGCGCCTGGCCGGGTAGTGGCGCACCACAAATGCAGGTAGCCCCCAAAATCGCAAAAACAATCGATGCCTTTCTCACGTCTAACTCCCTCCATCGCCTCTTCCGGCGATGCGTTCGAAGAGTCTCCTGCCCTTGGCTCGGGCAACGTTGCCTGGTTAGGAACGGAACGATTCCGGTCTAACTGTATTCAATCTATCAAAGAGGAAGGAACCCCGGAAGCGTTGTCCAGAGCGGGTTTGCGCAAGGTGTCAACATCCCGGCGTTTCCGCGCCTCGGGCTCTTCGAGTGCGAGAACTGATTGGTTTATCTCGGTAAATGCGCTCTTGCTGTGTTATAAGACGCGCTATGCCGGCCGACGTGGTCTCTTCCAAGGACGACAGGTTCACGATAATTGCCGTCTCGGCGCTGGCCTGTATCCTTCAGGATGTTCTGCACGAAGGCCTGGGCCACGGCGTAACCGCCTGGCTGAGCGGAGCCCATCGCGTGACCATGAGCACGGTCGCGCTGCAGAGCGATATCGACACGCGATGGATTTCGGCGAATGGCACACTCGTCAATCTTCTCTTCGCGGCGATCTTCTGGATTCTCCTCCTAAGGCGGCGGCGCTTTAGACCGGCAACCCAATACTTCCTCGTTCTTGCCATGGCCGGCAATCTCTTTACCGCTACCGGCTACTTTTTCTTTTCAGGCGTCGCCAATTTCGGCGACTGGGCGGCCGTAATCCGGGGTTTGCAGCCGCACTGGATGTGGCAGCTTGGGCTCGTCGTGCTTGGCGTAGCTTCCTACTATGCATCCATGCTCGTGGTAGCGGCTAAGTTGAAGCCATTCCGTGGCAACGATCAGAACACGGCAAGGCTGCGAGTGCTGAGCTGGACTCCTTACTTCACGGACGGGATTCTGGCAGGGGTCGCGGGCGTGTTCAATCCTTTGGGCTTGTTCTATGTTTTAGCGTCGGCGCTGCCATCTACTTTGGGAGCGAATGCCGGCCTGCTGAGCCTCCCTTGGATGATGCGGAGTCAGAGCCGTACCGAAGAAGGACAAGTTGGGCCGCTGCCCCGCAGCCTTGCGTGGATCGCAACTGCTGTAATTGTCGGCCTGCTGTTTATCTTTGTGCTTGGCCGCGGGCTCACGTGGTCGCGATGACATTCGACTGTCTTTTCCAGGCCGAAGATGAGACAGCTTGGTCGCTTCTCTAGTCCACCTTCAATTCTCTAGTTTTCTTCCGTTTCCGTTCGGTTACCTCGACTACAGCGCACTCTTCTCCGTAGGGAATCTTCTCGCCATCTGCAGCAATTATGGCGATGGGGTCACCGATCCTCACGGATGTCCCAGGGTCAAAAAACGTCTTCTTCAAAATCCCCTTGCCGTTTGCTTTCAGCCTCATAACCGCCCAATAGTTTTCGACCTCAGCAATCGGTGACCCGACATCTACTGGGCTACCGTCAGTAGCGAGATATTTCCTGATTTCCACGAGATTCGACTGATGGGCGACTTCCGGCGGAAGTTTAGGAACTGGAAAGTAATACCAAAATGGCATATGTCAGAGCCCCGATCGGATGCCGATGCCATTCACGGTACAACGTGACGGCTCTTATTCCAGCTTTAATTCCCGCAGATTCGCGCTGCGAAGCTGCGCGTTCAGCGCCGCGAGATCCTGCGACCGTACCGCTTCCCATTGCTGCAAGAGCGGACGAACTGCCTGGTCAAGTTCCGTGACGGCATTGGCCGCTTGTGTGGTTGGGGCGACATCGGCCTCCTGCAGGATTCCCAATAACATCAGCAGGCGAGCGCGCATTCCGCTGAGCGAAGGCGCCTCGTTGCCGGGTCCCGGCCTGCGGCTCGCCCTGCCTTCGAGCTCCTGAAGCTTCTTGTCAAAAGCTTCCAGGGCCGCTTTCAAATCCGCCTGGCTCGCGCGCGGACGCAGGTCTGCAAGTTGCTTCCGCAGCGATTCGATGCGGTCCACTGCCGGAGAAACGTTCAGGACGCTGTCGTACACCTGCTTCGAGAGTCTCCATTGCTGCTCGAGCCCCGCCGCAGGCGTCTTGACGCGCGGGTCCATTTGTATCGTAAGCGGCTGGGAATAGCTCTTCCCATTCACGCTGAGGACCACGGTGTATTTCCCCGGCATCACCCACGGCGACGTGGCTTGCGGCGCGGTGTCGTGCGGCACCGCGGCAATCGGATACTCGGGCTTGATGCCGGGTACGGGAGGAAGGTGCATGTCCCACAGGAAGCGATGCATTCCCGCGGCGCTGGAGAGTCTCCGCGGCGGACGAATCCAATACGCGGGAATGCTGGGCTTGGGGTCAACGGGCTCGACCGGGTCGGCGCTCGAGAAGCGGCGGACGACTTTGCCGGCGCTGTCCTGAATTTCAAGCGTGACCGGCGCGGAAGACGCCGACTTCAAGTAGTAATCCTCCACCGCGCCGTCCGGCGGATTCTCACCCGCGGGGAAATCGGGCGGCAGCGGCGTGTCCGGATTCATGTTCCAACGAACGCGCGTGGCAACTTGCGGCTGGAACAGTGCCGCCTCCGAAGCCTCAACCTTTGAGTCGAGTTGCCGGAGCGGCGTGATGTTGTCGAGAATCCAGAAGCCGCGCCCGTGAGTCGCCACCGCGAGGTCGTCGCCCTTGATGATGAGATCGCGCATGGAGGTGACCGGCAGGTTCAGCCGCAGCGATTGCCAGTGATCGCCATCGTCGAAGGAAACGTACACGGTGCGTTCGGTCCCGGCGAACAGCAGCCCTTTGCGCAGGGGATCTTCGTGGACTGCGTTCACCGTTTCGCCGGCCGGGATTCCACTGACGATTTCCGTCCACGTCTTCCCGGAATCGCGCGTGCGCAGAATGTGCGGGCGAAGGTCGTCGAGCCGCAGCGTGTTGATCGCGGCATAGGCGGTCTGCGCATCGAAATGGCTCGCTTCGATGATGGAAACTTTCTGGAATGCGCTCAATTGCGTAGGCGTGACGTTGCTCCAGTTTTTTCCGCCGTCGGTGGTGAGGTGGATCAGCCCGTCGTCGGTGCCTGCCCAGATGCGATTGATGTCGAGCGGCGACGGCGCCACAGTGTAAATCACGCCGCGCTGCACGGGCTGCGCCGTCGGTTCGGAGCGGTATTTCCCGACGCTCGTCGGCGCCTCAAAAGCCTTTCGCGTCAAGTCCGGGCTGATTTGCTGCCAGTTTTGCCCGCCATCGGCGGTCTTCCACAAAGTGTTCGTCGCGAAGTACAGAATGTGCGGATCCTTCGGCGAGAAGACCACCGGCTCGGTGCGCACAACGCGGAAATCCTGCGAACGAAACGGTTTGGGCATGATGTTCTGCGCCTGTCCGGTGCGCCGGTCGTAGCGCGTGAGCTTCCCTCCGTACACGATGTCCGGGTCGAGCGGGTCTGGCGTGACGTAGCCATATTCTTCGGCGGACACCGGATGCCACTCGCGGATGGTGATCTCGCCGTCATTCCCGCGGCTTGCGATGCACACCGAGCCGCTCTCCTGCTGCCCGCCGCACAAGCGATACGGAAAGGCGTTATCCGCGCCGACGTGATAAAGCTGCGCGGTCGGCTGGTTGTACCAGGAGCTCCAGGATTCCCCGCCGTTCACGGTCACGATGGCGCCCTGATCGCTGGCCAGCAAAATGATGTCGGGATTGTCGGGGTTGATCCACATGTTCTGGTAGTCGTCGCCGCCGGGAGCGCCTCGGAAACCCGTCCAGGTCTTGCCGCCGTCGGTGGATTTGTAGGTGACCGTACTGGTGACGTAGACCACCTCGGAATTCTTTGGATCTATCCTGGGAACGGGCAGGTCGCCGCCGCCGATGCGTCCCGCAGGCCGGGAATCCGTTGTGATGTTTGCCCAGCTCTGCCCGGCATCGTCCGAACGATAAATGGCCACTGCGGTTTTGGAAGCGACCGCTGAAAAAATCCTGTTGGGATTGCTGCGTGAAATGGAAAGGTTCGCCTGAACAATTCCTTCCGGCAAGCCTTTGGTCAGAGGGGCCCAGGTGTTGCCTCCGTCGGTGGATTTGAAAATGCCGCCGCCGGTGCCGTTCCAAGCGCCGTTTTCCCACGGCCCTTCGCGCGCCTCCCAGAGAGTCGCGTAGACCGTATCAGGATTTGCCGGATCAATTTGAACGTCGGCCCCGCCGGTATTCTCGTCTTTGTAAAGAACTTTCTGGAACGATTGTCCGCCATCGGTGGAGCGAAAGATTCCGCGCTCTTCATTGGGACCGTAAGGGTGGCCCGCGACGGCAACGAACAACCGTTTGGAGTCTCGCGGGTCAATCGCAATCTGGGGAATCTGCTGGCCATCGCGGAGGCCAAGATGCGTCCACGTTCTTCCGGCGTCCGTGGACTTGTAAATGCCGTCGCCCACGGACAAATCGGGGCGATGCAACCCTTCTCCGCTGCCAACGTAAACAATGTTTGGGTCGGAAGGAGCAACGGCGACGGCGCCGATCGAGCCGGTGGGCTGCTCGTCGAAAATTGGCGTCCAGGTGCGGCCGTAGTCGTTGGTCTTCCACACGCCGCCGTTGCACACGCCGATATAGAAAACGTTCGGCTGGCTGGGGACTCCCGCGGCGGCCTTGGTTCGCCCTCCGCGGAACGGCCCGATGCTCCGCCAGTGCATTTCAGAAAAGAATTTCGGGTCGTACTCCTGCGCAGCAGCGCCCGCGCTTCCGAGCAGCATCGCCGCCAGTCCGGCCGCAGCCGCCCAGCGAATTCCCACGCGTCGAAAACTCATCTCACTTTCCTCCTGTGCGGTTTCCCTATGCTCTCGGCGCGCGGCTTTAGGGCGCCTTCGCTGCGACCTCTCCGATGTAGGCGATGGTGTCGTCCTTCTTCATGGACGGAACCGAGCAAATGTAAAGGACCACACCGGCAACGGGCGCCCGCGCCTCGAAGATCGTGTTGCCGAAATAATCCGTGACGTAACCGACCTTCATGCCCTGCTCCGCATAGCTGCCGCGCGCCACGACGGGATAGAAGATCCCTTCTCGCTCGCTGGTCATACGATTGATCTTCGCGATCCACACCGGGTGCTGAACCATGGGCGCCGCTCCGGGAAGCATTTTCAAGTAACGCATTACGTTGAGCGTTCCGTTGGCCAGCGCGTCCACGTCTTCGGGTTCCACAGTACCGGAGTGGCCGGCTTCTACGGCAATCGCAGGCTTGCCGCGTGTGCTGGCAGTGCTGTCGAGGTAGCGGGAAGCGTTGGGGTCCGCGGGGCGGTCGGTGACAATAATGATGTGGTCGAGCCCGAAGGCCAGCACCATGTCATGCGTAACGGCGTCCTGCTTCTCGTTGCCGGTCCTGGACCAATAACTGTACGCGCGCAAATTCTCGTCCAGGTCGCCGCCGTGATAATCAATCAGGTAGTCGCAACGCTCCACGATTTGCTTCGTGATCAGGAAAGAAGCGCGCTCGGTCTGCGTTCCATCCGCCTTGCCGGGATAAAACCGGTTCATGCTTTTGTTGTCCACGGGATTCACGTGGGGAACTTTTTGAAGGAACGATGGGATATTCACCAGCGGAAGAAGGATCACGGTGCCGGAAACTTCAGCGGGATTCACGGATTGAATCAGCTTCTCGACGGCGATGATCGAGGCGTACTCCGTTCCATGCGAGCCGGACACCAGCGCCAGCACCGGTCCGGGCTTTCCGCCCTGAACCACGGCGACGGGAATGCTTGTTGCGGCGTCCATGCCCGCTGGGACTTCCAAGAAGCCCGTGGCTTTCTGGCCGGGCGCAGCCGTCGCCGTTCCCACTGTGAAGCTTCCCCGCTGAGCCTGCGCTACCGTCGCAAGAAGAAAAACTCCCGCAGTCAAGGCCGCCACTTTATGAGTAGGTTTGCACATCTCGCCTCCTTGCCGGTAATTTTGTTTAGCGCCGCAGTATACGCCTCTCCGCGCACTTCGGTTATGCTGCCTTGTGAAAAATATTTTTCCGTTCCCCCGCAGATTCTTCTTGCGCTGTGCCGCGAACTCTGTATTCTGCGATTGCGAACTCGCTCCGGGCCCCACAATAAGAGAGTGAGGATCGCCCGAGGAGAACTCGACAGAAATTGAACAGTGTTCCGTTGGCCGCGAAGCTCCCTGCACAAGCCGTTTCCTCTCCCCAGAAAAGTCTTGCCAAGATGACGCTCTGGCCGCTGGTAGCTGCCACGTTTTTCATGGTTTCCGGCGGAACTTACGGCACCGAAGACATCATTCATGGTGCGGGCTACGGACGCGGCATCCTGATTCTTCTGCTGACGCCGCTGCTCTGGAGTCTTCCGACGGCGCTGATGATCGGCGAGCTATCGACCGCTTTGCCCGCTGAGGGCGGCTACTACGTTTGGGTGCGGCGCGCCATGGGCAGATTCTGGGGATTTCAGGAAGCCTGGCTCTCGCTGGTGGCCAGCATTTTCGACATGGCCATCTATCCGGCGCTCTTCATCGCCTATCTCACTCGCTTGCTTCCTTCTTTCGACACGAACCTCCGCCGGATGATGGTGGGCCTGGCTGTGGTGGCGGTTTGCGCATTGCTGAACATCGGCGGCATACGCGTGGTCGGAACTACCTCGTTGGGACTTTTCCTTCTGCTCTCTGCGCCGTTTGCGCTGATTGTTTTGCTCGCGCCTTTCAAGGCGGGTGCGCTGGCCGGCGCGGCCACCACGCCGGTCACCTCCACCGTGGGGCTGCTCGGCGGAATCCTCATCTGCATGTGGAACTACATGGGCTGGGACAATGCTTCCACTGTCGCCGGAGAAGTGGACCGTCCGCAGCGGACCTATCCGCGCGCCATGTTTCTCGCCGTGGCGATCGTTTCCGCATCGTACATTCTCCCGGTGACGGCGATGTGGCTCACGGGAGTTTCCGCGTCTTCGTTCGAGACCGGGTCGTGGGCCGACTTCGCCGCCTTGCTGGGCGGACCCTGGCTTCGCGCCGCGCTCGTTCTCGGCGGAATGATGAGCGGCTTCGGAATGCTCAACGCGCTGGTGATGAGTTACTCGCGGCTTCCTCTGGCGATGTCCCAGGACGGCATGTTGCCGAAGGTTTTCGGGAAGGTGCATCCGAAGACGGGCGCGCCCTGGGTGGCGATTCTGTTCCTGGCAGTTGGCTGGGCATTGTGCCTGGGCATCGGCTTCGAACGATTGGTAACCCTGGACGTTCTTATTTCCGGTTTGAGCCTGATCCTTGAATTCCTGGCGCTGGTTTTTCTGCGCGTCCGCGAACCAAAACTTGCGCGCCCATTCCGTGTCCCCGGAGGAATTCGCGGCGCGGTCCTCCTAGGAGTTTTCCCGTTGCTTCTGCTCATTCTGTCTGCGGTCCGCGGCGAGCAGGAAACCGTTCTCGGCATGAACGGCCTTCTCTTCGGCGCGATTCTGATCGCCGCAGGCTTCCTCGCGTATTTGCCCACCCTGCTTGTAGCCCCGGCGCAGGAAACTGAATCAACCGCGAATCGCGGTTAGGGCTGCCGATTCTCCTGAGGTTCCTCGGTTGGTATATACTCCGCCCTCTGTACGATTCCCGATTCTGCAAGGAGATGTTTCACGTGAAACATTTGACGCGATGGGCTTTCCGGTCAATCACTTACGTGGCCGCTGTCTTTTTCTGCGCATCCGTTTTCGCGCTGCCCGCCGTCTCCCAACAGGTTGATTCTTCCCTGTTTAGCGGGCTGCGCTGGCGCTCGATTGGGCCGTTCCGCGGAGGACGCGTTCTCGCGGTGACCGGAGTGCCCGGCCGGCCGAATCTTTTCTATTTTGGAGCTGTCGGCGGCGGCGTATGGAAAACCAACGATGCCGGGCGCACCTGGACGCCCATCTTCGATAGCCAGCCGATCGCGTCCATCGGCGCGATTGCCGTGGCGCCTTCCAACCCGGATGTCATCTATGTCGGGTCGGGCGAAGCGGACATGCGCTCGGACATCACGTACGGAAACGGAGTGTACAAGTCCACGGACGGAGGCAAGACCTGGACCGCCATCGGCCTGCGCGATTCGCGCCAGATCGGGAGGATCATCGTTGACCCGCGCAATCCTGACGTCGTGTTCGTCGCCGCGCTGGGCCATGCGTATGGACCGAACTCCGAGCGCGGGGTTTTTCGTTCCGTTGACGGTGGCAAAACCTGGCAGCGCGTTCTGTTTCACGATGAAAACACGGGCGCGATTGACTTGGCCTTCGACCCGCAGAATTCGCAAACGATTCTCGCTGCGCTGTGGCAAACGCGGCGCCCGCCCTGGAACGTCTATCCGCCATCCAACGGACCTGGCAGCGGGCTCTACCGCTCCACCGACGGCGGCGCGCACTGGGAGCACCTCGACGGGCACGGCTTGCCCTCCGAAGGACTGGGTCGCATGGGCATCGCTTTCGCGCCGTCGAATCCGCACCGAATTTATTTAATCATGGATGCCAAGGAAGGCGGGCTTTATCGCTCCGACGACGCCGGGGCGACCTGGCGGCGCACCGATAGTGAAGCGCGCATCTGGGGCCGCGGGTGGTATTTCTGCAATGTTGCCGTGGACCCGAAAGATCCGGACACCGTGTATGTGTCCAACACTTCCGTGTACCGTTCGCGCGACGCCGGGCAAACATTCACGGCCATCAAGGGCGCGCCCGGCGGCGATGATTATCATTTGCTGTGGATTGATCCGGAAGAGCCGCAGCGCATGATCCTGGGCAGCGACCAGGGCGCGGTCGTCACCGTGAATGGCGGGCAGACCTGGAGTTCGTGGTACAACCAGCCCACCGGCCAGTTCTATCACGTCATCACGGACAACCAATTTCCCTACTGGGTCCACGGCGCGCAGCAGGACAGCGGAGCCGCTGCCACGCCTAGCCGCAGCTCGTATTCGTCGCTCAGTTTTCACGACTGGCGTCCCGCCGAGGCCGGCGGCGAAAACGGCTACATTCAGCCCGACCCGTTCGATCCGGACATTCTCTACGGAGGAACGGTCACGCGCTTTCGCCTTTCTACCGGGGAAAATCAAAACATCGCGCCGACGCTGGCGCACCCTGGTGAATACCGCCGCACGTGGACGCTCCCGCTGGTGTTTTCTCCGCGCGATTCGCACGAATTGTATTTCGGTTCGCAAGTATTATTTCGCACCACGAATGGCGGCCAGACCTGGGACGTCCTCAGTCCGGATTTGACACGTGAAGATCCCGGCGTGCCGCCGAATCTGGATTCCTCTTCTTCCGGCAATGGTCGAAACGGCAAGCGCCTGGGCGTGATTTACGCGATTGCGCCTTCCCCGCACCGCGCGGGCGAAATCTGGATTGGGACCGACGACGGCTTGATTCAAGTGACTCGCGACGACGGGAAGACGTGGGCCAACGTGACTCCGCCGGAACTCACACCATGGAGCAAGGTGACGCACCTGGAAGCCTCGCGGCACGACCCTGCAACCGTGTACGCAGCCGTGGACCGCCATCGCCTCGAGGATTTGCGCGCGCATCTCTACCGCACACGCGATTCGGGAAAAACCTGGAAGCCCATCGCGGACGGCATTCCGAAGGGCAGTTACGTCAACTGCATCCGCGAAGACCCGGTGCGCAAGGGCTTGCTGTACGCGTGCACGGAAACCGGCGTGTTTGTTTCCTTCAACGAAGGCGACCGGTGGCAGCCGCTTCAACTCAACATGCCCACGGTGCCGGTCCGCGATCTCGTGGTCCACGAAGCCGACCTGGTCATCGCCACGCATGGCCGTTCGTTCTGGGTACTTGACGATGTCGCTCCGCTGCGCCAGCTCGACGAATCGTCGGCGCAGGCGGATGCGTTTTTGTTTGAACCAGCGCCTGCGGTGCGCCTGCGGCCCGGCTCTGATGGTGGCACGCCGCTTCCTCCGGAAGAGCCCACAGCCGAGAATCCTCCCGCGGGTGCCATCCTGGACTACTATCTGAAGTCGGCGGCTTCGGGTGCCGTCTCACTTGAGATTGTCGATGAGAGCGGCAAGCTCATACGCCGCTATTCGAGCGACGATCCACCCGCAAGAGTTGACCCGCAATCGCTCGATATTCCGATGTACTGGATTCATCCCGCAGAGCCGCTCTCGGCTCGCGCCGGCATGCATCGCTTTGTATGGGACTTGCACACCACCGGCGTCCCCGGACTCCGCCGCCGGCGGTCCGGTTCAGGCGGCCCCTGGGTGGTTCCCGGAAACTATTCGGTGAAGCTGACAGTCAACGGCCGCGCGTACGTCAGCCCGTTGATCGTCAAGATGGATCCGCGCGTGAAAACACCGCCTGCGGATCTGAAGAAGCAATTCGAATTGGCGTCACAGATTGACGGCGAACTCTCCGACGTGGCAAAAGCTTCGCGCGAGGCAGAGCGCCTCCGCCAGCAACTGAAATCGCTGCGCGCGCAAGCTACGAGTGGCGCATTCACAACAGATTTCGATGAACTGTCCCGGAAAGTGGAAACCCTGGGCGGCCCTGCTCCGGCCTCGGACCTAGGAAGCTTTCCACCATCCCGCCCGGCGGCAGACACTTCGAGCCTGCGTTATCTCTTGGGGACGCTGGGAACGCTCGAGGGGGTTGTGGAGAGCGCCGACGTGGCCCCCACGCCCGACGCCGTGACTGCGTTTCAGCGCGTTCAGCCTGTCCTTCGCGAAACCCTGGCTCGCTGGGGAGATGTTCGAGACAAGGACGTCCCCCACGTCAACGAGCGCTTGCGCGGCGCCCATCTGCCCCAACTCAATTTGGAGCAGACCGCCCGTCCAAATTGAGGCCCGGCAGCCGGCACGTTTTTTTCGTTCCAGCCCATCAAACATTTTGCCGGGCTATTTCGTCTATCCCTCAGCAGGTGGATTCCGCCAATTCGTAATTTGTGGGTGTGGAAACAAGCTGCGGCGGTCATCCTGCAATCGCGCAAGTTCCTCGGAGGGAACATGAAATACGCAAAGTCCTGGGCCCTTTTCCTAGCTCTTCTGGCGCTCGCCGCTCTTCCGGCGCTCGCCGACACGGGAAGCTTTGACCGCACCCTGCAGGTTTCCGGAGCCGTGGACCTGGACGTTACCACGGGCTCCGGCAATATCGCGGTGCGCGCCGGAGGGGCGGGCACGGTCCACGTAGTGGCGAAGATTCGCGCGCACGATTCGTGGTCGGGAATCTCCGCATCCGAAAAGATTCGTCGGCTGGAAGCGAATCCTCCCATCGAGCAGCAAGGCAATACCATTCGCATCGGCTACATCGAGGACCGCGACCTCCGGAACAATATTTCCATTGATTACGACCTCACCGTTCCGGCTCAGACCAAGCTCGGCTCGCACACTGGTTCGGGGAACCAATCCGTCAAGGGCCTTCAGCTTTCCGTGACGGCCAATACCGGTTCGGGAAACGTTACGGTGGAAGATGTCGGCGCCGATCTCAATGCCAGCACCGGCTCCGGAGAAATCAAGATTACCTCTCTGAAGGGCGATCTCAAGGCACAGACCGGCTCCGGAAACGTGGAAATGCGCGGGATCAAGGGAGGTCTGCGAATCCACACCGGGAGCGGCGATGTTACCGCGGAGGGCGAGCCCACCGGCGACTGGCGCATTGGCACCGGCTCGGGCAGCATCGAGGTAAAGGTTCCCTCGAAGCTGGACTTCAGTCTTGACGCACGAACATCGTCCGGCGAGATGACCATACACCATCCCCTCACGGTCGAAGGCACAGTTTCACGCAATCATCTTCAGGGCAAGGTGGGCAATGGCGGCGTGCTGCTCGACCTGCACACCGGCTCCGGCAACATTGAAGTCAACTAAGCAATCGTGCGCCAGCGCACCAACTAGATTTCACCACCCCGGGCCTGCTGCAACGGCAGGCTCCCTCGGCCGCTGCCGCGTCTCCCATAATGGCGGGGCGCGGCGCCGGCTGGGGATTGGTTCCCTTCTCTGAATCTCCCCGCTTGGCGATAAACTTTTCTATTGCTTTCCCATAGGAGGTATGGCAGCTTTTATTGGATTCCAATAGGAGCATGGCAGAGGCTCCGCAGGAGAAGCGGATGAGCGGCAAACCCGATGTCTGGCAAGGAACGCTGGCGCTGATGGCGCTGAAGACTCTGGAGACGATGGGCCCGCTTCACGGGTATGGGATCGCGCGGCGCATCGAGCAGACCAGCGGCGACCTGCTGTCGGTCAACTACGGAACGCTCTACCCCGCCCTTCTGAAACTGGAGCAGGAGGGCTACATCGCGTCCGAATGGGGCGTCTCCGATAACAACCGCAAGGCCAAGTTTTACAAGCTGACACGCGCTGGCCGCCGACAACTCGAACGCGAGGCACGCGAGTGGGATCAGGCGACGGCCATCCTGGCGCGCTTCCTGGCTCCCGGCGTGGAGCGCTCATGAGGCGCCTGCGCGCCTGGCTGATTCGTCTGGCCGGGCTGTTTCACACGGAGCGGCGCGATAAGGAACTTGCCGCCGAAATCGAATCGCATTTGCAAATTCACGTGGACGACAACCTGCGCGCGGGCATGTCTCCCGAGGAGGCGCGGAGAAACGCGCTCATGAAGCTGGGTGGAATCGAGCAAGCGAAGGAAATCTACCGCGACCAGAGAGGACTGCGAATGGTCGAGACCACGCTGCAAGACCTCCGCTTCGGCTTCCGTACGCTCCGGCGCAGTCCGGGGTTCTCTGTTTTGGCGATCCTTTGCCTGACCTTAGGGATTGGCGCGAACGCTGCCGTTTTTAGCTGGGTCGAAGGCATTCTTCTCCGTCCTTATCCGCTCGTTTCTCACCAGGAGCGCCTGGTCACACTCACCGGAACGGTGCGTGACGAGAGGGACGAAACGTCGTGGCCTGATCTCCTCGACGTGCAGAAAAGCTGCACGCTGTGTGAGACCCTCTTTGTCAGCAAAATCACCGGCGCGACTCTGAGCATTGGCGACCGCGCCGAGGGCATGACCGGAAGCATCGTCTCCGCAAACTATTTTGACGCCATTGGTGTCCATCCCATTTTGGGCCGCGGCTTTGAGCCAGGCGAAGACACCGGCCGCAACGCGCATCCGCTCGTGGTGATCAGCCATCATCTTTGGCAGACGCGCTTCAACGGCGATCCCCAAATCATCGGCAAGACGCAGCGCTTCGATAACGTCGTGCACACCATCATCGGGGTCGCGCCCGAGGGGTTCTACGGGACTTTCGTCGGCCGGAGCATGGAGTATTGGGTGCCGGCCTCGATGCTGGAAGTTTACAGCGCCGGCCGCTACAAACTGGAAGATCGCGGCGCGCGATGGGCGGAAGCGTACGTGCGGCTCAAGCCTGGCGTAACCCGCAGTCAGACCCAGCAGGAAATTTCCGCCATTGCCGCTCGGCTCGAAACTGACTATCCCGCCACCAACCGCGGCCGCGGCATCAAGGTGTGGGCCCTGTGGGAAACTCCTTTCAATCACGCCGGTCATCTGCTTTCTGCCTTCGAGATCATGGTTGTTGTCGGGATGTTTGTTCTGCTCATTGTCTGCGCCAACGTTGGCAACTTGCTTCTCGTCCGGTCATTCGCCCGCCGGCACGAAATGACGCTCCGCCTCGCCCTGGGCGCCGCGCGCGGCCGCTTGTTGAGGCAACTCGTTACGGAAAGCTTGCTGCTGTCGTCCTGCGGCGCAGTGGGAGGCATGTTAGTGGCGTACTGGTGCCGTAACGCTCTTGTTGTGCTTTTCCCGGGAGATGTGCTGTACCTGCCCGGACAAATCGATGGCCGTGTGCTCGGGCTGAGCGCGGCCATTTGCCTCGTCGTTACGCTTGCTGTTGGGTTGGTCCCCGCGTTCCAGACGCGCCATCTTGCTCTCGCCGACGCGCTCAAGAGCGGGGCATCCGCCCTTCTCGGCGCCCGCGGCCGGGCATGGTTCCGCTCGAGCCTCGTAATCCTCCAAGTCACTCTCAGCTTCATCTTGTTGGTAGGCGCTACCTTGCTGATCCAAAGCCTGCGCAAGATTCGAACCACCGACCCGGGCTTCTCCACGACGCAGGTCTTCGATACGTGGATACCTTTGGTCGCCGCCGGCTATGACGCGCCGCGCGCCAAAACTTTTCAGGAGGAATTGATCCAGCGGGTCCGCGCGCTGCCCGGTGTCGAAGCGGCCGCCTACGCCCGCGCTGTTCCGCTCGGCTATGGATCGTTCTCTTCGACGCCCATTGCCGTCGACGGCTACGAACCGCCGCCGAACGAGCAGCCCACGGCGGAATACAACGAGGTCAGTCCCGGCTACTTCGCCACTATGGGCATTCCTCTCCTCTCCGGCCGCGAATTCACTCGCGCGGACGATGAAAACGCGGCGCGTGTCGCCATCGTAAACCAAACCATGATCGCGAGGTATTGGCGCGGGCAGAATCCCATCGGCCAGCGTCTGCAAGTGAAAGGGAACTGGGTGCAAGTCGTCGGCGTCGTCAAGGACTCGAAATACTACAGCATGGAGGAAGCGCCCCGTCCGTTTTTCTATGTTCCGCTCCGCCAGTATTTCACGATAGAACCTGCCATCCACATTCGAACGACGCAACCTCTGCAAACCGTCCAGACGGCGCTCGTTCGCGAAGTGCGCGCGCTCGATTCTAACCTTGCTGCATACGAAATGATTACGCTACAGGAGCAAGTTGACCGTTCCACTTCCCACGAACTTGTGGCCGTAGCTTTGGTCGCCCTGTCTGGAGGCTTGGCGCTGTTGCTTGCCGGCATCGGCCTTTATGGCGTGATGTCGTACTCCGTCTCGCAGAGCACCCGGGAGTTGGGGCTGCGTATGGCTCTTGGCGCCAGCGCATCGAACGTGCTGCGTCTCGTGCTGTCACGCGGTTTGCTGCTGACAACAACTGGCATAATGATCGGGGTCGCCCTCGCACTCCTTCTAACGCGCCTGCTCGGCAACCTCCTGTATCAGGTAAGCCCGCGAGACCCGCTGGCTTTTGCCGCGGCATTTGCCGTGATGACGATTGCGTCGGTTGCAGCGTGTTTTTTGCCCGCCTGGCGCGCGACGCGGACCGATCCCGCCCGGGCGCTCCGGGATTGATTCTCTAGGCCTTCAGCGCCGCCTGACTCCCGGAGGTCCGAGGCGGCGCGCCTTGGCTTCCGCCTCTTCCGCGGGCTTGACATGCCGTTGCAGCTCGCCGTACAGTCCGCTTCGCACGCGTAAAAAACTTGAGGAGGAGCCGCATGTCACCGCTGGTCATAAAACTGTTCTTTTCCCTGGTGTTCGTCTTGTGCGCGGTTGGCGCGGCGGCGCAGATGACTAATCCCTACGGCCCAAACATCAGCCTCGAAAACGCCAAGAAAGCGGCCGCGCCGGCTCTTGCCGAAGCGCGCAAGAACAATTGGACCATGGTGGTGGCCATCGTGGACGCCGCGGGCGACCTGGTGTACTACGAGAAAATGGACCACACCCAGGTGGCCAGTTCTCAGGTAGCCATCTCCAAAGCGCGTTCCGCCGTGCGATATAAGCGTCCCACCAAAGCGTTTCAGGACGCTGTCGCGGCCGGCGGCGCCGGCGTACGCATCCTTGGCCTGGAAGGCGCCGTGCCGCTCGAAGGTGGAATTCCCATCGTCATGGACGGCAAGATTGTCGGCGCCATCGGCGTCTCCGGCGACTCCAGCGACCACGACGGAATCTGCGCCAAGGCGGGCGCCGAAGCTCTCAAATAGCCAAGCCTGCGGCGAGCGCTGCTTCATCTCCGCCCGCACATCGCTTGTTCGCAAGCAAGCGATGCGCTGCTGCTTTCACAATCCGCATGCCAATTTGATGTTTCGCATGATGTCCGGCCAGGAACGGGACTACGGACGCTTGTGCACCGTCATCTTGATCCCGTGCTTGGGGCGGAGCGTGGCGGAGGCCAGAGTTTCGACGGGATGACCGGGGACGAGCGAGAAGCGGAAGCGCTGCGCAATCGCCGCGAGCAGGAGTGTGGCTTCCATCATGGCGAATCCCGCGCCCACGCACACCCGCGGGCCGCCGCCAAACGGAAAATAGGCGAAGCGCGGAATGCGGCCGGTGCGGATCGGATCGTCGCGCCAGCGTTCCGGATCGAAGCGTTCCGGGTCGGGAAAGAAGCGCGGGTCGCGCTGCGTGACCCACTGGGAGATGAAAATGTTCGTCCCGGCGGGGATGCGGTAGCCGTTCAATTCGAACTCGCGGATGGGCCGGCGTCCAAATCCCCACGCGGGGGGATAAATGCGCATGGATTCCTTGACGACCATTTCGGTGTACGGCAGGCGCGGGAGGTCGGCGAGGCCAGGCGCGCGCCCGCCGAGCACGCTGCGCAGCTCCGCGTATAAGTTTTCTTCCACGGCGGGATTCTGCGAGAGGAGATACCACGTCCACGCGAGCGCGTTGGAAGTAGTCTCGTGGCCGGCAATGAATAGCGTCATGACTTCGTCGCGAAGCTGCTCGTCGGTCATGCGCTTGCCGTGCTCGTCCTGAGCTTCCAGCAAAGTTTGCAGCAGGTCGTTCCCGGCTTGCGGGGAGGCGCGCCTTTCGCGGATGATGCCCCAAACCACGTCGTCAATGTGATGCTTGGCGCGGCGCGCCCCCGGAGTCTGCGGCACGCGGACGCTCTCGGGCAGCAGGAACGCGAGGTGCGCCTGATAGATGAAAAGCTCCATCAGCGGGCCGAGGGCTTTGCCCACGCCGGCAGCCGCGCCGGAAACATCCGAGCCGAAGAGCGACTTCGCCACGACTTCCAGCGTGAGGCTCATCATGTCCGCGTGGATGTCGCGCGTTTCGCCGTCCTGCCACCCGCCCATCGCCGTGGCGGCCGCATCGAGCATGATTTGCGCGTACCCGGCGATGTTCTCGTGGCGGAACGCCGGCTGGACGCGTTTGCGCTGCGTCTGCCAGAATTCGCCTTCGCTCGTCAGCAGGCCTTTGCCGAGCAGCGGGTGGAAGGCCCGGTAGTCGCGCGACTTCAGAAAGTTCGCCTGGTTCTTCACCAGCACGTACTCGATCCCGTCGGGATGCCCGAGCAGGCACACTGGGATGTTCAGGAAGCGGAAGAACACCACGTCGCCGTAAGTGCGCACGCACCGCTCGGAATAGCCCATCCAGTCGCGCGCGAATCGGAACGTGGGCCCGAGGTAGAGCCAGTCCCTCGGTCCGGGAGGAAGCGGAAGCGGTGCCGAAATTTTTATCGCTGCAGTGGACATGATCTTAAAAACTGGATCCTCGAAGCCGAACCCGGGATGCTTGAACTTAAGTTTCCTGAGCAGCCTCACGCAAACTCACTGCGCGCACATCAAATCGCGGTGCGTCCGCCGTCGACGGCGAGTTTTGCGCCGTGAATGAAACTGGAACGATCGGTCGCCAGGAAGACAATGGCCTCGGCAATTTCGTCCGCGGTAGCCGGACGCCCCGCTGGCGCCTGGGCGGCTAGTTGCTCCAGGCCCTCTCCCATTGCGGCGGTGCCCTCCGTGCGCGTAGGTCCAGGGCTCACCGCATTCACGCGGACACCGCTACGGCCGTATTCAGCAGCCCACGATTTTGTCAGTAGATTGATCGCTGCCTTGCTTGAGCCATAGAGACTCATGCCGGACACTCCGTAATCGGCAACCATCGTAGATACATTGACGATTGCCCCTTTGCCTCTCTTCGCCATCAGAGGAGCTAGTTCCGCGACAAGGAAGTACGGCGCCTTGACGTTGAGCGAATACACCCTGTCAAACTCTTCCTCCGTCATTTGATTTGTCGGGCCGAACGGGAAGATTCCCGCATTGTTGATCAGAATATCGACGTGGCCGTTTCCGACCTCGATTGCTCTTTTCGCCACTTCGCGCGCGCTCGACGCGTCTCGAAGCTCGGACGAAATAAAATCGCCTTTACCTCCCGCTGCGCGGATTTCCGCAACCGTCCTCTCACCACGCTCCACGCTGCGGCCGACGACCAGGACATGGATGCCAAGCACGGCCAATTTTTTTGCCGCCGCGCGGCCAATACCGCTCGTTCCTCCTGTAATGAGTGCTGTCGGCGCATTGGTAGTCATTAGCAACTCCCTTTTCAGGCGGGATCAAGTGTGGCGATACCGCCGCTGGCTCAATGCTCGGCGCCCATTGATTTGACGAGGTCCGGGAGGAAGCGGAAGCGACGGAGTGATTCTTGCTGGTGCGGTGGACATGATCTTAAAAACTGGATCCTCGAAGCCGAACCCTGGATGCTTGAGCTAAAGTTTCCTGAGCAGCCTCACGCAATCCTTATGCATTATGTCAAGAAGTAGGCATACCGGTGTACATCTTTTCCTCTGCTTGCATCAAGGCTGGGCAAGTTTCGGAACTAGTTTGATTCTCTTCTCAGTGGCAGCCTCCACCGCTTTCCTCGTGTAGAGCAACGGCACGTACTGTCCCGTCCGCCATAGCGGCGCCAGATCGCGGTAGTGAGGGCTGTCAGGGTCACCAGATTGTCCCGGATGATTCACGCCCCGGGAGTTGTCCCAGTTCCCGAGATCTACAATGATGCGAATCGACGGACCAGCGGTATCACGGAAATCGGTGGCACGATAATGAGCAACGTTCGGTGTATAAGGGCCGCCATTCCTTTCGAGTGGTCCCACGTTCAGCTTCGCGCGTGTCGCTTCATCAACAATAGCAGAAAGAGGGTGTTCGCTCAGATTGTGATGAAGCTTTCCCCACGCCCATCGTCTTGGATCGGATCCTTGGAGAGTTCCCATTTCCTCGTAGGCGGAGGCAAGAGTCGTTAGCAGCAAGTGATCGCGCTGCTCTGCCGCGTTCCCTGTGAATCGGGTTTCTGGATTGTCCAATGCGTCCAGCAGAGCCGCTGTGTCCGGAAATTCAAATGAGTCCGCTGCCGCCTTGCTGAGCACTGCTTGCTTGAAGGCCACGCGGAGATGACGGCTGAACCAGACCTCATACAGGGCTGCCTGCGGTGAGTCTGCGTCCTCGCTGGCGTTCCAACTCCTTAGCAAGGTAAGTGCCGCTTTAGTTGAGGCATCCTCGCTGGACAATGGCTGCAGCAAAGCGACCAAGCGCCGAGCTGGAATGGAAACCACGTCGTTTTGCAGTTGCATCGAGTCTTCGATGGACACCTTGTTGAGCTTGGAGAGGACCTCGTCGATCCGCTGGTGGCGGAAAGGAACGCCCCATTCGAATCCGAGCTTGCGATCCTTGTAGGGGTAGTTGGGTGGCAGATTCATTTCGTTGGATGTTGTCACGTAACCCGATGAGGGGTTGTAGCTTATGGGAAACTGGTCGCCGGTCAAGTGACCCGCCCACTCGTATCGCCCATCGCCTGGCACCGGAAGCAGGCCATCCCAGTTCGGCCGGATTGGAGCGAATCCTTGCGGGGCCCAGCCGATGTTGCCTTGCACATCGGCGTAAACGTGATTCAGGCTCGGCGTCCCCCATCGTTCGACCGACTTCTTGTAATCTTCA
>DASQHY010000151.1:0-4313 GCA_035631855.1 Candidatus Acidiferrales bacterium | reverse complement strand
AGCCACGAAGTGCTGGGCCTTCCGTTTCACGACAACTGGTGGCAGACCGAAACCGGCGGAATCATGATCGCCAATTTGGCCGCCATGGACATCCGCCCGGGTTCCATGGGCCGGCCAATGCCGGGCATTGACGCCTTCATTGTAGAGAAAAAAGAAGACGGCTCGGTCGTGGAGATTCGAGAGGCCGATGTCCAGGGAGAGCTGGCGCTTCGTCCCGGCTGGCCCTCGATGTTCCGCGGCTACTGGGACAATCCCCAGCGGTACGCGAAGTGCTTCGTTGGCGGATTTTATCTCACCGGTGACCTGGCCAAGCGGGACCGCGACGGCTATTTCTGGTTCGTCGGTCGCCAGGACGACGTCATCAAATCCTCCGGCCACTTGATCGGCCCCTTCGAAGTGGAAAGCGCGCTGATGGAGCACAAGGCCGTCGCCGAATCCGGCGTTATCGGCAAGCCCGATCCGATGGCCTTCGAAATCGTGAAGGCCTTTGTCGTGCTTCGCAAAGGTTTCGAACCCACGGAGGAATTGAAGCGCGAATTGCTCGCCTTTGCCCGCACCCGGCTGGGCGCGGTGGTCGCTCCCAAGGAAATTGAATTTGTGAAATCCGTGCCGCGGACGCAGAGCGGCAAAATCATGCGCCGCCTCCTCAAAGCGCGAGAACTCGGCTTGCCCGAAGGCGACATCTCGACACTGGAGCCGACTTAAATGGCTACGGCCGCGATTACCGAGCGTCCTCCGATAACCCGCGAGCACGCGCTCTTCTTGTTGCGTGAAATGCTCCGCATCCGCCGGTTCGAGGAGAAGGCAGCCGAAGTGTACACGCTTCAGAAGATCCACGGCTTCCTGCATCTTTACATCGGCGAGGAAGCCACCGGCGTCGGCGCCATGCAGGCCTTGACTCTGGACGACAACATTGTTGCCACCTACCGGGAGCACGGCCAGGCGCTGGCCCGCGGCATGCCCGCCCGCACTTTGATGGCCGAAATGTACGGCAAGGTCACCGGATGCAGCCATGGTCACGGCGGCTCGATGCACTTCTTCGATGCGAGCCGCCGCTTTTTCGGCGGCTACGCCATCGTCGGCGGCGGTATGCCTGTCGCCCTCGGTTTGGCGCTGGCTGACAAAATGCAGAAACAGCCGCGCATCACCGCTTGCTTTTTCGGGGACGGCGCCGTTGCGGAGGGCGAATTCCACGAGTCCTTGAATCTCGCTGCCCTTTGGCAGCTTCCTGTTCTGTTTCTTTGCGAAAACAATCTTTACGCCATGGGCACGGCCGTAAAGCGCGCCCTGGCACAAACCGACATCAGCCTGAAAGCCGCTCCTTACGGCATCTCCGCTGAGGCGGTGGATGGGATGGACGTGCTGGCCGTCGAAGCAGCCGCGCGGCGCGCCGCTGTTTTTGTTCGAAGCGGCAAAGGGCCTTTTCTCCTCGAGTGTCAGACCTACCGCTTCCGTGCTCACTCCATGGCCGATCCCGATCTCTACCGCACGAAAGAAGAAATCGAGGAGTGGAAGAAGCGCGACCCGATCCTTCTTTTCCAGGCGCGCTTGCGGGAATGGGGATTGCTATCGGATTCAGACGTCGCCGCCCTGGAAACGGAAGTGAGCGCCCAACTTGAGGACGCCCTCCAGTTCGCTGAAGCAAGTCCGCGCGAGCCGGTCGAGGACTTGCTCAAAGACGTAGAAGAGCCGGTCAAGCCATGACGAAACTTACCTATCGAGAAGCAGTCCGCGCGGCCTTGCGCAGAGCCCTTCGCAGCGATCCGCGCGTCTTCCTGATGGGCGAAGACGTGGGCCGCTACGGCGGCGCCTTTGCCGTGAGCCTCGGTCTCCTCGAAGAGTTCGGTCCCGAGCGCATTCGCGATTCCCCCCTATCCGAATCCGCCTTCGTCGGCGCTGGAATCGGCGCCGCGCTAGGTGGCATGCGGCCGATTGTCGAAATCATGACCGTAAACTTCAGCATGCTGGCCATGGATCAAATTTTGAATAACGCAGCAACGCTGCGGCACATGTCCGGCGGCCAGTTCAACGTCCCGCTTGTTGTGAGACTAGCGACCGGCGGAGGGCGCCAGTTGGCCGCTCAGCACTCCCACAGCCTGGAAGGTTGGTACGCGCATATCCCGGGCATCAAGGTGCTGGCGCCCGCAACCGTGCCGGATGCCTATGGCATGTTGCTCGCGGCTTTGCAGGAGCCCGATCCCGTCTTTATCTTTGAGCACGCCACGCTCTATCCCATGCAAGGAGAACTCGACGAATCTTCCGGGGCCGTGAATATCAGCCATGCACGCATCATGCGCCCGGGCACAGATGTCACTGTCATCGCCTATGGTGGCTCACTCAACAAAGCGTTGCAGTCCGCTGAGCGGCTCGGAAAGGACGGCATCGAAGCCGAGGTGATCGATCTTCGCTCACTTCGCCCACTCGATACTCCGACCATTGTGGAATCCGTGGCCAAGACGCACCGCGCGGTCGTCATTGACGAAGCATGGCGCACAGGCAGCCTTGCCGCGGAAATTAGTGCGCAGATCGCCGAAAATGCATTCGACGAATTGGACTCTCCCGTCGCGCGCGTGTGCAGCGCCGAAGTTCCCATTCCTTACGCCAAGCATCTCGAGGACGCCGCGCTCCCCAGGGTCGATGCCATCGTGGCAGCCGCTCAGGGTATGATTCCCCATCATGGCTGAGTTCCTCATGCCCCAGCTCGGGGCGGATATGACCGAAGGCAAGCTCATTGACTGGCGCTGTAAGGTTGGAGACCGCGTGAAACGGGGCGACATTATCGCCGACGTCGAGACAGACAAAGCCGACGTCGAGGTGGAAGTTTTTACCACGGGCGTCATCGAAAAATTTCTGGTTCAGCCGGGCGAGAAAGTCCCCGTTGGGACCCTACTGGCGATTATCCAAGAAGAAGGAAAGCCGCTTGCGCCCGCCGCTCTGGCTGCCCCTCGAGTCGCGCCCCCTCGATCTGTTCCAGCCGCTCCCGCTGCGCCGCCTGTTCCGCCGACTCCAGTGCCAATCGCGCCCGCCGCGGGTCCTGCCGTCCCCGGAGAGGCTGCCCGGCTGCGCATCTCTCCCGCAGCGAGAAAGCTTGCGGCCGACCTTCGTGTGGATCCCGCTACCTTCCATGGTACCGGCCCCGGAGGGCGCATCACTCTTGAAGATGTCCAGCGCGCGGCGCAGGCGCCTCCGGCGCAGCCCGCGTCCGAAGCCGCCGCTGATCGCCACCAGCGGATGCGCCAGGCCATCGCCGCGGCAATGGCCCGCTCCAAACGGGAAATTCCTCACTATTACCTGAGCACGACCATCGACATGAGCCGCGCGCAGGCGTGGCTTACTCAGGAGAATCTCAAACGTTCCGTCGAGGAACGTCTTCTTTACGGCGTGCTGCTCCTCAAGGCGGTCGCCCTCGCGCTGCGGGAAGTGCCCGAGCTCAATTCCTTGTGGATCGAAGGAAAAGCAGTCGCCTCCCCCGATTTCCACGTCGGCATGGCCATTTCGCTTCGCGGCGGCGGACTGGTTGCCCCGGCCTTGCACCACACGGATCAGCAAACGCTCGGCGAACTCATGAAAAACTTACGCGACCTGATTCAACGCGCGCGTGCCGGCACGCTGCGAAGTTCGGAGATGACGGACCCGACCATCACAGTCACAAGCCTCGGCGATCAGGGTGTGGAGGCGATGTTCGGAATCATTTATCCGCCGCAAGTCGCCATCGTTGGCTTCGGCAAAATCGTAGATCGTCCCTGGTCCGTTGACGGCCAGGTCGTCTCGCGGCCGGTCATCACGGCCACATTATCGGGAGATCATCGCGTCACCGACGGCCACCGCGGCGCCCTGTTCCTCGCCGCGGTGGATCGGCTGCTACAGGAGCCAGAAAAGCTGTGACCAGAGAAGAAATCAAAGCAACCGTGTTGCGAATCTTGCGGGACATTGCTCCAGAGGCAGACCCTGCTGCCATCAAGCCCAAGGTGAGGCTCCGCGACCAACTCGACATCGACTCCATGGATCTGCTCAACTTTGTGATCGGCCTGCACAAAGAGTTCAAGGTGGATATTCCCGAGTCGGACTATCCTAAGCTTGCAACTCTGGATGGTTGCATCGAGTATTTTGCAGTTACTCGGATTTCCCTCTAGATCGCCTTAGTTCATCAGCCTTTCAGAAAGAATCACCGCCGAAATGTGGAGTGTTCTTCGTCACTCGCAGAAGTGACCGAAATCACGGAGCCGCTAGCGGGGGGTGACCATACTTGCTGCGTTAAGGGGGGCGAAAATGGTCTTCGGGCCCTCAACCATTCTGCGGCAGACCTGCGGACC